>JAGNLM010000010.1 GCA_017999615.1 Gammaproteobacteria bacterium
CGTAGGGGTCGTCCGGATAAAAGAAGGTGGAGCCGTGATCGCCCTCGATCGCGGTCACCGTGCCACCGGGACGGACGACCCGGGCGAGGCTGCGCAGCGCCCGATCGGGGTCCGGCAGGTGCTCCAGGACGAAGCACAAGAAGACGTGGTCGAAGGCGCCCTCGGCGAAGGGCAGGTGCAACAGATCGGCCTGCTGGAAGTGCACGCCGGAGAGGCCGGCCTCGCAGACCCGCCGTTCGGCGGCCGCCAGGGATTCGGCGGAGATGTCAACCGCCGTGATCGCGGCACCGGGGCTGCGTCGCGCGAGCTCCACGGTCTGCGCGCCGACGCCGCAGCCGGCCTCCAGGACGAGCGAGCCGGCGGGGTAGCCGGTGTCGTGGTGCAGCAGCTCCGCGAGGGTGCCAGCCTGGTCGAGAAGGCGTTGCGCCTCGCGCGGTGTGTAGCCGTGGACGTAATTGGGGCTCATCGTGGGCACATCACCTCCGTGGGGGTTCCGGCGCCGGCGCGACTGGCGGGCGCGGGCCACGGCTCTCGTCGACCTGAGGGGGAGGTTCGCCGGTGGGGTGCTCAGGCAGAGACGCTCGAGCCGGGCCCAAAGCAAAGCGCCCGCCGGCCATCCGCCCGGCGGGCCAGTCGCCGCATCGCCCGAGATCTTGTTCTGGTTCTCGCGCCGGCTCGAGGGCCGGGGAACGGGCTTGGGGGGCACCTTCGCCCCACGCGGCAAGCCGAGTGTGGGAGGAACGAGCGCGGGGTTCAAGCCGGGTGGTTGACGCCCGTCTACACGCCCGGTGCTCCGTCGCGCGCCTTCGAGCCCTGTGCGTGCCCGACCATGCGGATAATGCCGGCCAGCAGGGTGTGGCGGCCGACGCCGGCTGGGCACCGACCAGGACCCGCCGCCGGCAGGCAAGTGTTGAGTTCTCCGACAGGGCGGACCCGGACCCCGCAATCAGCGCAGCCGGGGCCAAGGGGCCCGACCGGCCAGGAGGAGACGAACCGGCCGTCACGAAGCGTGACACTCAGGGTTACACGCCCACCCTAGAACACTCCCTCAATAGCACCCTGGAGGGTCCCGGTCGATGTCCACCGGCCTTCGGTGGCAACTCGCCACCGAGCCCCGAAAGGACTACCTTGACGATCGACCGGTCGAAGCTAACGCTCGAGGACATTAGCGTGGAAGTGGCTTTCATGCTGGGGGGTGTGGGGCACTCCCTCATGGGCGTTAGGAAGCTTGAGATGGCTCAGCGCGACAACAAGACGAGCGAGTGAGAGACGGCGCCAACGGCTTGCACTACCGCGCCTTCCCGACACTCTGAGAGCGCACCCGACCACGCGGAGGTAGACCGAGATGACGATTGCCATCGGGATTAGGGGGTGGGCGCGCGGGGTCGTCTTGGTCGCGCTCGCAGGCGGGGGGCCCTTGACCCCGACGTCCGCGACCGCGGGCGGGGTCATCCTCTACGAGGTCGGCACGGTCGACGTGGGCCTTGCTGCGGCGGGCTACGGCGCCCGCGCCCAGGACGCCTCCACGGTGCTGGCCAACCCGGCGGGGATGACGAGGCTCACGGGTTCCCAGGCGGCCTTCGGGGCCCAGATGCTCTACGGCGACCTCAAGTTCTCGTCCGGCGCCGGCACCTCGGGGGCGCTCACCGGCGGCGACGGCGGTAACCCGGTCGGCTGGTTCCCCGGGGGGAGCGCGTTCTTCAGCCACAGCGTCTCGCCGGACCTCAGTGTCGGCTTCGGCCTCGCCGGTACCTTCGGTCTCGCGTTGGAGTACGACAGCGACTGGGTGGGTCGGTACTACGTGCAGGAGGCGACCCTGATGGGGGTCTCGCTGCTCCCCTCGATCGCCTACCGCATCAACGAGCAGCTCTCCCTCGGGGCGTCGATCAACGCGATGTACAGCAAGATGGAGCAAAAGGTCGCGATCAACAATCCGCTGAGTCCCGAGGACGGACAGCTCAAAGTGGACGACAGCGACTGGGGCTGGGGCGTCAATCTCGGCCTGCTCTACCAGATCGACCCTGCCACCCGCCTCGGCCTCGTCTACAACTCCCAGGTAGTGCTCAGCTTCCAGTCGGACGCCAAGTTTTCCAACCTGGAGCCGTTGCTGCAGGGGCTCCTCGGCGCGCGGGGGTTGCTCAACGCGAAGATTGACCTGGGGATGCGCGTGCCCCAGGGGCTGATGGGCAGCGTGTACCACCAGCTCGACGACCGTTGGGCGCTCCTCGGCAGCGTGGGCTGGCAGGACTGGTCGGAGTTCGGGAGGGTGGACGTCGGGATCTCGGACACCGACAACCCCAAGAGTGTGACCGCCGATCTGGACTACAAGGACACTTGGCACGCCGCGGTGGGCGCCCAGTACCGCGTGAGCGAGCCTTGGCTGCTCCATTTCGGCGTGGCCTACGACTCCAAGTTCCAGAGCGGCGACGTCTCGCCCGCGCTCCCGGCGAACTCCGCCTGGCGCTTCGGCGTCGGCGCGCAGAACGAGGTGAGCAAGACCCTGAGCTGGAGCGTCTCCGGCGCGTACGTCTACACCGGCACCCTGGACGTGGACGGGCAGACTCGCGCACCAGTGGCGCTCGGCGGTCAGGGCGACCTGAAGGGCTCCTTCGAGAACGCCGGCATGTTCTTCCTCGCCGCGACCCTGAATTGGAAGTTCTGAGCTCGGGCCGATCTCAGTGAGTGCGCGGTCTCTGGGCAGGGCAGCCAGTGGAGTGGCGCCAGCCAACCCCCTGGCGCAGGATTCAATCCCATTGACTTCGTCCGGAGACCACTCGCGCGAGGCCGAAGACAGCTTGCTGTAGCTTCATCAGTACATCGCCGAGCACGGCTCACCTGCGGTGGCCCGACGCTGCATGGATGCCATCGTGGAATACTGCGAGAGCTTGGCGACCTTGCCACTGCGCGGGACCCAACGCGACGGCGTGCGGCCAGGCCAGGGTCACAAACTGACGGCCGAGCGGGGCATCACGCGCACGGAGCTCATTGGTCTGCTGCTCGCCGATCTGATTGATTCACGCCAGTTCCAGGCGCGGCCGCGCTGGGTCCTCGACCTGTGCGCAATGCCGATTCTCCGCCGCCAGTGGCCAGAGAACTCGAGAGCATCCGTAACGTTCCGTCATCCTGCATGCGCTGAAAGAGCTCGCGCATCAGTTCGTCGATTGCCCCGGGGTTTGAGTGCTCGTTGTCGTGGCACCCGTGATCGTCACCCTCTCCGACATAGCCGAACTCGCGAGCGAGCTCATAGTTGCGGACCTCCCGCCCGCTGCTATCAGAGAGCCGCGCGCGCAGTATGAACGTCGTGGGATTGCAGAACAGGTTCATTCCGGTCAGGCCCAGCACCAAAGCGGACCCGTACGCACCCATGGTGCCCGGTTCCCTGCGCCCGCCGCCCGCAGTCTCCATGGCCACGGTCAGAACGTAATCGGACGGGGCAAGGCCTGCCGGTGCGCCGAAAACGAACCGCGGGAAAGGCATCGCCTTGACCATGGCGAGGCGCACGGGGCTGGCAGCCCCCGAGATGTCAACGCGCACCAGCGGGGGTACGGGCGCAACCGTAGCGTGCGGTGCAAGCGCGGCGATGAGCTCATCGTCCTGGATCTGCTCGAACAGGCGGTGCACCAGGTCCGTGAACGCGTCCGGCTGCGTCCCCTCGTCGACGCCCACGCATCCACCGCCGGACGTGGCACGGGTGGACACCGACTCGGAGAACGCGTAGCCACGCGTGCGCGCCGGGTCCGGTCCGATGAAGTTGGCGGTGAGCGTGATGGTCGAGGCGGTACAGAGTCCGCCGAGGAGCGTGGAGAGCCCGCCAGTCGCGATAGCGAGGTAGCCGCGGCCAATGCTGAAGCTGCCATGCCGCACGTCAAAGTCGAGATCCACCAGATAATCTTCCGGTCCCCTGGCATAGTCGGTGAGCGCCCAGCGATCGAAGGGTCGCTCGACCCGCGCGACCCGTTCCACCAGTTCCTTCGCCCGATTGCTGAAGATTCGCACGAGGGGGCCGTCCGGCCCCCTGATGCCGAGCGCAATCGTATCGAGAGCCCGGTCCCGCCTCATGTCCTCGTAGATTGCCGCGAGCATGCGAGCGGTGGCGGACTCGATTTCTTCTGGGGTCGGGGTTTCGCCGCAGTGCGGTGCCTGCAGAAGCCACAGCCACGACACCGTCGAGTCGGTCTGCGCATAGGTGCGTGATGCCCCGCCCGGGCCGGTGACGGTAGCCGTCAGGTCATAGGTGCGGTGCCCACATGTGCTCGGATAGAGGGTGAGGAGCAGGATAGTAGTGGCGCGCCAGATGGTCTCGAATTCCGTCTCCGTCAGGTTGCGGTAGTCCAGCCGCAGGTCGATCCGCACGGCAGATGCCGGTGCGTCGTCCGGATTGAAGGTTAACCTGGCGTGCTCGAAGGCCGCCGTCGAGGCGGCTTCAGCGGCCCCCCGAAAACCCGGCGGCGAATCGGGAGCCGCGACGTACACCAGGAGCGGTGCGGTTCCAACCGGCAGTGTTCCACCCGCACCCCCGCCGCCGGCGCAGGCGACAACGAGCCACGCCATGACCAAAGCAAGAAGAGAGGACCTCAGCGGGAGGAGGCAACTGTTACGCATGCAGGCGGTCTGGCGGCACCGCGCCGAGCGGCCCAGCAGGATGAGAGTCGCCCTGCGTATAGGGAGTATAGGCCGCATGAACCGCCTCAGCCGCACCCACCCGCCCCCTTTCAGCCACGTCTGGCAGCGGTTGCCGGCAGCCCCTGCCGGTCTAGTAAGCGAATGAGTTGTGCGCAGACCCTAGCCGCGCCTGTCGAATTCCTCGACGCTCGATCCCCCTCCCGGCGCGGAGAGGTCTTGCCCGCTTCGTCGCGGTGTCAAGGGCCAGCTTTATTGTCCACGCCCGGGGCCACCGTTATTGTCCACTTCAGGTCTCGGTGGGCTCGGGTTAAGGGTTAGGGTTGTCGGTCGGGGTCTCCTGCACACGGTCCCGAAGCCGCGGGGACGGGGGCAGCGTCGGCGGGGTCTCGTCGAAGAGCGGCCCGCGGCGGAGCTCGATGCCGCCGGTCTCGAAGAGCGAGGTAAGGGTGTCGAGGTTGCTCATGGCGTTCCGCGTCGCCCGCTCATGCGAGTCGCCCCCAACCCCGGCGCGAAGCCCGCACCAGGCAGGTGCCGGCCTCGCCGTCGGCTACACGCAGGAGAACTGGGTCGAAGCCCACCGCTACCGCGTGACCAGCACGGTTCTGCCCAGTTCCGCCAGGGAGGTCAGGGACCGGGACTCCTGGAGAGCCCGTAGTTCTTCGAGGTTACGACCGCACGGACGGTATCCCACACTCCGGGGCAGTTCCGCCGAGCCCCGGGGCCGTAAAAGTTTCGGAAATGACAGAGTCACATTCACCGGACTCGTCGGCGTAGCGGTTCGGGGTACTTGGGGCGGGCTCTCTCTGAGGATTTCACATTCGACTTCTTCATTACGGGACAAGCCAATGAACGCACGCAGTCCTCTGACAAGAATCCTGTTCGGCCTTGCCGCCGCAGCCCTCTTCGCGCTGGCACTTCCTGTGGCCGCCGACACCGCGGCCGACATCGAGCGTGAATCCCGCGCGGCGCTGGCGAATCTCTACCGCACGGTGCCAGCCGCCAAGCTCCTCGGCGAGAAGGCGAGCGCCGTGTTGGTGTTCCCGGACATCATCAAAGGCGGGTTACTGATTGGCGGCCATTACGGCAAAGGCACCTTGTTCAAAGCGGACCAGGCCCAAGGCTTCTACAGCTCCAAGGCGGTCTCCTACGGGCTGCAGGCGGGGGTGCAGACCTTCGGGTACGCCCTCCTGTTCGTGAACGAGTCGGCGCTGAAGTACCTGGACAAGAGCGAAGGCTGGGAGCTCGGGATCGGTCCTTCGCTCGTCGTGGTGGACGAGGGGGTCGCGAAGAACATCTCGACCACGACCGCCCGGGACGACGTGTACGCGTTCATCTTTGGCCAGGAGGGCCTGATGCTCGGGATCGGCATCCAGGGCTCGAAGATCACGCGGATCCATCCGGAGAAGTAGCAGGCGGTCTGGGAGACCTTTTGCCGCATTCAAAGTGCGCCCGCCCTCGGGGGACTGACGCCGCTCATGCGGGGACGACCAGGCCAACGGACACAGCCTGGGAGTTGCTCGTGAGCGAAGCAACCGGCCTCGATGTTCTCGGGGGGCAGTTCCACCCGCTCAGCGGTAGAGCGCCACCTCCGCCACACAGATGTCCGCCGTGAACGCGCGGCCGATGGCGAACACGCCGAGGCGCGCCAGCCGCGAGCTATCGAGCGGTTTGCCAGTGCGATAGGCGGTAAACGCCGCGAATGGCAGGCGGACCTCGGTCCAGGCAGGGGGTGCCGTGAAGCTTGCACGGTAGGACTGCCAGGGGAACCAGAGGTCGCGGGTGCGCAGGTGCAGGCCGTAGGTCTCCCCGTTGCCCCGCACCCGCAGGCGCACCCCGGTGAAGCCGGAGGCGTCGAGCGGCGCGTCGTCGGGGTCGAGGTCGAGTCCGGCCTGGACGAACCCGCCGTTGTTCTCCAGCCGGACCTCGCCCGTGAGACGCAGGCAGCGGCGCCCGTCGACCTCCTCGAGACCCACTCGGGCCCGGGAGACACCGCCCATCACGGTGTCGGTGACGGCCCCCCAGGTCGTGCCGAGGGAAGACCGCATCCCCCCCGTCGCAACGTCCGCAATGACCCATTCCTGCACGTTGACAACCTCCGCACCGGCGATGCCGGGCCACGCCATCCCCAGAAGGAGCAGGAACCACCCACGCCGGCGGGCAGAAGGGGTTGCCCGCGCGCGCTGGCGCGCCGGCAGAGAGCCGAGCCCGAACACGCCCACGCCGGCTCAGTTGCCGCCCAGCATGCCGGCCTTCAATCCCTTGTCCGCCGGCTGACTGCCCAGCCAGATCCCGAAGACCGCCTTCTTGAAGGCGAGGTCACCCTTGACCGTGCCCCGGACCGCCCCATTGAAGGACACCTGGACACCCGCGCCGGGGGCGTAGGAAACCTCGTAGACATCCCCCTTCTTCGCCTCCTTGTCGAACAGGGCGTTGAAGGCGGCGATGGCATCGGCGATGGGCGCGGTGTTGCCGCCGGTGCTGGCGGTGAAGCCCTCGGTCCAGGTCTCGACCAGCTTCGCGGGGGAGACCCCGTCATAGATGAAGTGCATGCGTACGGCCATCGGCGCGTCGGCGGAGACGACGGAGTCGGCGTCGGTCGCCTTCGACTTCAGGTAGAGCCCCCCCGCGTACACCTTCACGAACATCTTCTTGCGCAACCCCGCGCCGTTCAGGGCAAGGGTCTGGCCGCCGACCTGGACGGAGTCGGGCAGCGTGACGCCGCCCACGTCGAGGGCGAGTGCTTCGGTGCTGGCGAAGAGTGCGAGGGCGAGAATGGCAATCGAGGCACGCATGGCAGAAGGACCTCCGCGGGCACCGCCCGCACTGGCAACGAGTCTCTGGCCGGCGAACCCTGCCTGGTGTCCTCGCCGACCGCACCGGACCCAGGGCCCCGTCGAGCGATCAACCCGCTGGCTGGCCGGGAGTGGGTCAATGAGACATCATAGTGCCCGTAAGGGGCACAAGCACCCTGCAGGACGGAAGAGACCCAATGAAATCAGTGCTGGTGTTGTACGGCAGCCGCCGGGGCCACACGGCCCGGGTTGCGCGGACGATCTGCGAGAGCATCACCGCCAGCGGCGGCCGGGCGGAGATGATGGAGATCCGCGAGGCCGTACACGAGGGGGTGGACTGGTCCCGATACGACGTGGTCGCGGTCGGGGCGCCGGTAATCTACGGGACCTACTCCAAAGAGGTGTTCCAGTTCGTGGCGGAAAACAAGACCATCCTCGACTCGAAGCCCAACAGCTTCTTCAACCTCTCCGTCGTCGCCCGCACGCCCGCGAAGGCGACGGTCGAGGGCAACCGCTACATGCAGAAGTTCCTCGAGCGCTCGGCCTGGAAGCCCAAGGAGGCGAAGGTCATCGCGGGCAAGGTCGACTACCCGGCCTGGCCCTGGTACGACGTCCTCATGATCCAGATGATCATGAAGATCACGCACGGCCCGACGGACCGGCGGGCCGTCATCGACTACACAGACTGGGACGACGTGCGGGCCTACGGCCGGCACCTCCTCAGCCTGGCCCAGTAAATCAGAGTTCAATCAGTAACCGAACATGCATGAGGACACCCTATGAAGATCGCGGTGGGTAGCCAGAATCGCAGGACCGTCACGGCCCACGCGGGCCGTACGCGGAATTTCTCGGTGTGGGAGGTCGGCGGGGCCGGTTCGGAGCCCACCCAACTCGACTGGATCGAGCTTCCCAGGGAGCTCACCTTCCACGAGTTCCACAGTGACGGTCCCCACCCCATCGACGTCGCGAGTGTGGTCATCGTGGGGAGTGCGGGCCCTGGCTTCGTCCGGCGCGTGGGGGCGCGCGGCATCACCGTCGTGCAGACCGCCGAGACCGAGCCCCGGAAGGCGGTCCGAGACTACCTGGCCGGGACGCTCGCACCGGCGGCCCCTCACGACGACGATCGCGCCCACGATTGCGAGTGCGGGCACGAAGACCACCACGGGCCAGGGCACGCGCACGGTCACGGGCCAGGGCACGGGCCAGGGCACGCCCACGGTCACGGTCACGGGCACGGGCACGAAGGGGACGCAGTGCTCCCGACCCCGCAGGCTGCCGGTCGCGAACGGGAGAAGTGAGGGCGGCGCGGGCTCGGCCCGCGGAAGACAACCTCTAAAGCACCGGTATCGCAGCGCCCCTCAGCGCAACCGGGCCCCGAGCTGGATCGGCGGGGCCCGGTCGCCGGTGACCGCCAGGCCCTCACCGAGGGCTCGGAAGGCCCCCTCGACCGAGGCGCCGACGTCCCGGGGCAGCAACCCGAGCAGTTCCCTCTGGCCCCGGGTCCTGACCACTTCCCACGCTCGCCCGTGAGCCGCCTTCAGGGTGGCGGCTCCGATGCCGGCCCGGCTGCCCGCCTCGGCGAGTGCCGCACCGAGCTCACGTCCCATCACCTCGACCTGTGCGGGTGAAGGGTTCCCCGCGGCAAGCCACGCCCCGAGGTCGATCTTCCTGGATGCCATCGCGGCCAGCACGCTCTCAGCCAGCCGCGCGGACAGACTGCCTTTCGGGGAGCCCGGTCCATCCATTTCCGCCGCGAATCCCTGGTGGCCCAGGATGGCCTCCCGGACCAGGGGGCCGAAGAATTGGGCGTAAGGCAACACGCCGGGGGCACGGAGCACCAGCAGGCAATAGGCGAGGAAGAGCGGGTCGTCCGTCTCCGCGCTCCCCAGGGCCGCCACGAGCGACTGCACCCGCGCGGGGGAAGGCGTCCCCAGGTCGATGGCCCCGCCGGCGCCAGCCGGGAGCGGGGCAAACGCCCCGGGTGCCGAGGCTCCGGATGGGTCGAGAAGTTCCACCACGATGAACCGCGCACCGTCGAGCGCGGCAGAGCTCGGCAGGCGCACGCCCAATACCCCTCGCCCCTCGGGTGTTCCGAGGACTTCACCGACCGGATGCAACTCTCCGGCGGCGGTCACCGCCGACAATCGCGCCCTCTGGGGAGCGAGGCTCGCGGGGACTGCGGCAGCCGCCCACAGGCCCAGGCAAACCCCGAGGAGCCCTGCCGTAGCGGCTGACCCCAGCGAGCGGGGTCCCTGCGTCGACGAGAAGCCCTTGCGCATGCGGCACACCCTGCTGGCAACGAGGAAGGACCACCTCCTCATCGGCCGGGCGGCGCACACGCTTGAGCGCCAAGAGCGCGAATCGTACCCTCGTCACACTCGGTGACGACGGCGAAACAGGACCTACCGCATGAGCATGCTCTTTTCTCCCCTGAAGGTCGGCCAGCTGGAAGTGCCGAACCGGGTCGTGATCGCACCGATGTGCCAGTATTCGGCCGAGGAGGGATGCGCAAGGCACTGGCATCTGATCCACCTGGGGCAACTGGCGGCCTCCGGCGCGGGCCTGCTGATCATCGAGGCCACGGCGGTCGCTCCCGAGGGGCGGATCACCCCGTTCGACCTGGGGCTCTACTCGGACACGGCCGAGGAGGCGCTCGGCAAGGTCATCGGGGCGGCACGCGCGGTCTCGGACATCCGGCTGGGGCTCCAGCTCGCCCACGCGGGACGCAAGGCATCCAGTCAGGCCCCCTGGGATGGAGGCGCCCTGCTCTCACCCGCCCAAGGCGGCTGGCCCACCGTCGCCCCTTCGGCGGTCCCGCACTCCCCCGGGGAGACACCTCCGGCGGCCCTGGACGAAGCGGGCCTGCAGCGCATCCGGCAGGCCTTCGCGCAGGCAGCCGCGCGCGCCGCACGCCTCGGGCTCGACCTCGTCGAGGTGCACGCCGCCCACGGTTATCTGCTGCACGAATTCCTCTCCCCGCTCAGCAACCGGCGCACCGACCGCTATGGGGGCTCGCTGGAGAACCGCATGCGCTTCCCCCTGGAGGTCTTCGAGTCGATTCGCGCGGCCTTCCCCTCCGACAAGCCCGTGGGCGTCCGCATTTCCGCGACTGACTGGGTCGACGGCGGCTGGGACGTCACCCAGAGCATCGCGTTCTCCAGGGCGGTGGAAGAGCGCGGCTGTGCCTACGTGCACGTCTCGAGCGGGGGCCTGTCTCCGGACCAGAAGATGACGGTAGGGCCCGGCTACCAGATCCCCTTCGCGAGACAGGTCCGCGAGCGAGTCGCACTGCCCGTGGTCGGCGTAGGTCTCGTCACCGAGCCGGAGCACGCGGAGGCCATCGTCCTGCAGGGGCAGGCCGACCTCGTCGCCCTCGGCCGCGGCATGTTGTACGACCCCCGCTGGCCCTGGCACGCCGCAGCCAAACTCGGCGGCCAGGTGAGCGCCCCGCGGCAGTACTGGCGCTGCCAACCAGCCGGGCAGGAGAGCCTCTTCGGGGTCACCCGCATGGGCAAGCGCTGACGCAAGATCGACCCGACGCCGCGCCAGACGCGGCGCTGGGCACGGGACCCGGTACGCGGTACCGTCTGGCGCTCGTGGTGGCGTGAGGATTCCGACAGGGTGTCAAGGGCAACTCGCATGAGCGATAACGCGGGCCGCATCGTACGAGGGACCGGGGACAAGGGATTCGGGTTCATCCGTCCCCGCACGGAGCGTACCGGCGGTGGCCAAGGCGCCCGGAGCACGGGCTTGCGCCCTCTGCCGCTCGACACCCGGACCTGGCTCGTTGCCGGCCTTGCGTTGTTCTATCTGGCCGGCGCAGCGAGCGTGCTGCGCACGAGCCCCATTCCCCTTCTGGCCTACCCCGTCGCCAGCGCGCTCGCCTTTCTCGTGTATGCCTACGACAAGTACCGCGCGATCCAGGGGCACTGGCGGGTGCCGGAGTCCACGCTGCACCTTCTGGAACTGGTCGGTGGCTGGCCAGGTGCCTACGTTGCCCAGCAAACGATGCGGCACAAGACGGTCAAGATCTCCTACCAGGTCACCTTCTGGCTGATCGTCGCGGTCCACGTGGCCTTCTGGACGGCGTGGCTCGTGGACCCGGCGATGGTGCGCGAGGCCCTGGCCGCGGCACGGTAGTCGGAAGTAGTCCTGGGTCGCCTCCTACCGCCAAGGCGGCTGCGACAAGCCAGCGGCGTCCCGCGGTCGTTCCCCCGACCGCTCGTTGTGATATACAGAATGAACGGTTATTCTTTCATTCATGTATATCAAAAGGTACGCCGATCAGGCCCTTGAAGACCTCCTCGCCGGCACCAAGGTCGGCATCGTGCTGGGCGCCCGCCAGGTCGGGAAGACCACGCTGGTCGAGCACGTGCTCCAGGGCCGCAGGGCGCTGTTCCTCAACTTCGATGTGGAGGTCGACAAGGCCCGCTTCCGGGCCGCGGCGGCCCTGCCCCCTGCCGACGCCCTGCGCGCCCTCGGCAGCCCCCCGGTGCTGGTCATCGACGAGGCCCAGCGCCTCCCGGAGGCGTCCCGCATCGTCAAGGGCTGGCACGACGCCCGCCTGCCGCTGAAGGTCCTGCTCCTCGGCTCCTCCTCGCTCGACCTCCTCGACCAGGCCGCGGAGAGCCTCACCGGGCGTAACCGCAAGTTGGTGCTGCCACCGCTGCTCTTCTCCGAGACCCTCGCGACCCAAACCTGGGCGACCTCGGAGCTGCCCCGCGAGCACCTCTGCCGGCACTTCGCCCCGCAGCTGCGCGCCTGGCTGCTGCAGCGCCTGGCCTTCGGCAGCTATCCCGAGGTGATCCTGACCCCCGACCCCATTGCCCTGCTGCGCGAGCTCAGCGCCGACTACCTCTGGAAGGACGTGCTGCAGACCGGGCTGGTGAAGACACCGGACCTGATCAGGCGCCTGCTCCTGCTGCTCGCTCACCAGGCCGGCGCGGAGGGGTCGATCAACGAGCTGGCCACGCAGCTCTCGATGGCGCGCCCCACGGTCGAGCGATACCTGGAACTGCTGGAGCAGACCTTCGTGATCTTCCGCCTGCCCTCCTTCAGCACCAACCCGCGCAAGGAGATAGCCAAGGGCCGCAAGGTGTTCTTCTGGGACACGGGGATCCGCAACGCCCTGCTGAACGCCTTCTCCGCCGACGCCCTGCGCCCGGACATCGGCGCCCTCTGGGAGAGCTGGGTCATCGCCGAGATCGCCAAGCGCAACGCGCTGCTCGGCGCCCCCGCCGAGCTCTTCTTCTGGCGCTCCCGCGCGCAGTCGGAGGTCGACCTGGTGGTGAAACAGGGCGATCGCCTGAGGGGCTTCGAGATCAAGTGGTCGGGCCGACCCGCCGCGGGGCGGGCCTTCCGTGACGCCTACGGTGTGACGGTGGAGAAGATCGGACCCGAGAACCCCTTCGCCGCGGAATGGCTTCAGGGGTAGGTCTTTGCTTTTGGTGGGCCGTGGAGGACTCGAACCTCCGACCTACTGATTAAGAGTCAGCAGCTCTACCGACTGAGCTAACGGCCCTTCACTTCAGAACATGGGGTGGGCGACAGGGCTCGAACCTGCGACAACCGGGACCACAACCCGGGGCTCTACCAACTGAGCTACGCCCACCATCAACTCTCTGCGTCCCCTCCGGTTGGCGCGCCCGGCAGGACTCGAACCTGCTACCCTCGGCTTAGAAGGCCGATGCTCTATCCGGGTGAGCTACGGGCGCTCTATCCCCGCGCAGGCCCGGGTTCCCGCCCGGCGTGCTCCCGTCTGGTCGGGGTAGAGGGATTTGAACCCCCGACACCCTGCTCCCAAAGCAGGTGCGCTACCAGGCTGCGCCATACCCCGCGGTAACCGACGCCCGCGAAACAACCGCGTAAGGCGCGTAAAAGTACACTCGGCAGCCCACGGCGTCAATTACGGAAATGCCTCGCCCGAGGCCGCGGTCCCCCTCGATGGAGGTATCATTCGCCTGGCGCAAACCGCCCGCCCAGTCCCCATCACGGATCCCCGCCCCATGACCGCCCGATTGCTCGACGGAAAGGCCACCTCCAGCGAGATCCGCGACGACCTCCGCGCCCGCATCGAGGAGCGCGCCCGTGCCGGGCGCCACGTTCCGGGGCTCGCGGTGCTGCTGGTCGGCGCGGACCACGCCTCCGAGGTGTACGTGCGCAACAAGCGCCGGGCCTGCGAGGAGGTGGGGGTTCGCTCCTACGCCCACGACCTGCCGGCGGACATCAGCCAGGAGGGCCTGCTCGCACACATCGATCGGCTGAACCGGGACCCCGCCGTGAACGGCATCCTGGTCCAACTGCCGCTGCCCGCGCACATCGACCCCGAGACGGTCATCGAGCGCATCGACCCCGACAAGGACGTGGACGGGTTCCACCCCTACAACGTGGGCCGGCTGGCCGTGCGCGTCCCGCGCCTGCGGCCCTGCACGCCGAAGGGGGTGATGACCCTCCTGGAGCGCACCGGCGAGTCCTTCCTGGGCCGCCACGCGGTGGTCGTGGGGGCATCCAACATCGTGGGGCGGCCGATGGCCCTCGAGCTGCTGCTGGTCGGAGCCACGGTGACCGTCACCCATCGCTTCACCACCGACCTCGCGCACCACGTCCGCCAGGCCGAAGTGCTGGTGGCCGCGGCCGGCAAGCCGGGGCTGATCCGGGGGGAATGGGTCAAGGAGGGGGCCGTCGTGGTGGACGTGGGGATCAACCGGGGCCCGGACGGCAAGATCGTGGGCGACGTGGAGTTCGCGGCCGCCCGGGAGCGCGCGTCCTGGATCACCCCCGTACCGGGAGGCGTCGGCCCCATGACCGTCGCCACCCTGCTCCAGAACACCCTCATCGCCGTGGAATTGCAGGGCCTCTAACCCGTCCTACCCCCTCCTCCAGACCCTTCGCCCTCCTCCAGGCCCTTCGCCCCCCCAGGCCCTTCGCCCCCCGAGATCCTTCGCCCTCCTCCAGGTCCTACGGCATCCCCCGCGTCCTACCCCCTCCTCCAGGTCGTGCCCCCGGCCCCGTCCTCGAGCACGATCCCCTGGTCGGAGAGCACCTTGCGGACCCGGTCCGCCTCCTTCCAGTCCTTGCGTGCGCGGGCCGCCGCACGCTCCGCGATGAGCGCATCGACCTGCTCCTCCGCAAGACCGGCAGCAGCCTCCGCCCCCCCCCCTGAGCCCCGCCCCGGAGCACCCCGCAGAAACGCCTCCGGATCCTGCTGCAGGAGCCCCAGGACTCCGCCCACGTACCGCAGGGTGGCGGCCAGCGCGACGGCGCGCGGGCTCCCCTCCTCGCGGCTACGGTTCAACTCCCGGGCGAGGTCGAAGAGGACGGCGAGTGCCTCCGGGGTGTTGAGGTCGTCGTCCATCGCCGCGTGGAAGCGCTCCAAAAATTCCGTCTCGATCGCGGCCGCCCCGGACGGGGCGCCCCGCAGGGCGGTGTACAGGCGCACGAGCGCGGCCCGCGCCATGTCCAGGTGCTGCTCGGTGTAGTTGAGGGGGCTGCGGTACTGGGCGGTCAGCATGAAGTAACGGACCGCCTCGGCCGGGTAGCGCGCCAGGATCTCCCGCACGGTAAAGAAGTTGCCGAGCGACTTCGACATCTTCTCGTCGTCCACCCGCACGAAGCCGTTGTGCATCCAGAGGTTCACGAACGGCTCGCCGGTCGCCCCCTCGGACTGGGCGATCTCGTTCTCGTGGTGGGGGAACATGAGGTCCATGCCGCCCCCGTGGATGTCGAAGTGGTTCCCGAGACAGTGAGTGGACATCGCCGAGCACTCGATGTGCCACCCGGGCCGCCCCGCGCCCCAGGGTGAGGGCCAGCTCGGCTCTCCCGGCTTCGCCGCCTTCCAGAGCGCGAAGTCGAGCGGGTCGTCCTTGGCCTCGTCGACCTCCACCCGCGCGCCGGAGCGGAGCTCGTCCACCTTCTTGCCGGAGAGCCGCCCGTAGCCGGGAAAGCTGCTGACGTCGTAGTACACGTCGCCGTTGGCAGCGGCGTAGGCGTGGCCCTTCGCAATCAGGTCCTGGATCATCGCGACGATCCCGTCGATGTGGTTTGTCGCCCGCGGCTCCTCGTCCGGCGGCACCACGCCAAGCGCGTCGCTGTCCTCGTGCATCGCCGCGATGAAGCGCTCGGTCAGGGCGTGAAACGGCTCGCCGCGCTCGTTGGCGCGGTGGATGATCTTGTCGTCGATGTCCGTGATGTTGCGTACGTAGCTCACCTGCAGGCCGAGGCTGCGCAGGTAGCGCACCAGCGCGTCGAACACCACCATCACCCGGGCGTGCCCCAGGTGACAGAAGTCGTAGACCGTCATGCCGCAGACGTACATGCGGACCTGGCCCGGGACGATGGGCTGCAGGGTCTCCTTCTGCCGGGTCAGGCTGTTGTAGAGCTGGATCATCGACGAGCGTCCTGGTGGGTGAGGGTGGCCGCGCGCAACCGTGCCCGCACGCGGTCTTCGCCGAGCAGGTCGAAGAGTCGGGCGAGCTCCGGCCCTTCGTGCGTCCCGGTCAGGGCCGCCCGCAGCGGCCGGAACAGGGACTTGCCGGAAAGCCCGGTGCGCGAGCGAAGGGCTGCGATGAAGCCGTGGTAGTCGAGCGGAGAGCGGTCCAGCGCATCGAGCGCGGCGGGGAAGAGTCCCGGGTCGGCCGTGGCCAGCGCCTCCTGGGAGGACGAGTCCCACGCCAGACGGTCGCCGAAGAGCCTGTGCGCCCAGTCCCGCGCCTGGACCGGCAAGAGGACGTTGCCGCGCAGGGCGTCGACGAAGGGCCCCCGCAGGGCCGGCGGCACGCAGCCGTGAACGCTCTTCCCCATCCAGTCCCAGAGGGCGTCCTGGGGCTCGCTCACCAGCGCCTGGTGCTGCCAGTGCCGAAGCTGCCCCAGTTCAAACCGGGAGGGTGAGCTTCCCAGAGATTCCACATGAAATCCTGACGACAACTCATTCATCCCCATGAAGTTGTCGTCTCCGTAGTGGTGTCCCAGCCGGGCGAGATAGTTGAGCACCGCGAGCGGACGGTACCCCTCCTCGCGCAGGACGCCGAGCGCGAGACTGCCCTCGCGCTTGGAGAGCGGGGCGCCGGATTCGTCGAGGATGAGCGGGAGGTGCCCGTAGCGCGGCGCGTCCCACCCGAGGGCCGCCAGGATCAGGAGCTGGCGGGGCGTGTTCGAGAGGTGGTCGTCCCCCCGCAGGGCGTGAGTCACGCCCATCGAGGCGTCGTCGACCGCATTGGAGAAGAAGAAGGACGGGCTCCCATCGGTGCGGCGGACGACGAAATCGCCGATGGCGTCGGTTTCGAACCGCTGCGCCCCGCGCACGAGGTCCGCGAACGCGACCGTTTCGCCCGCGGGCACCCGGAAACGCAGGGCCGCCCCCTGCCCCGCGGCCAGCCGGCGCTGCGCTTCTGCCGACGCCAGCCGCGCGCAGGCCCCGTCGTAGCGCGGCGGGGCGCCGCGGGCGATCTGCGCCCTGCGGACGCTCTGCAGCCTCTCAGTGCTGCAGAAACAAGGATATGCAACATCCTTCTCAAGTAGGTTAGCGAGTAACGTCCCGTAGAGCGGGCCGCGCTCGGACTGCCGGTAGGGTCCAGCCGGTCCGCCCACGCCGTAGCCTTCGTCCCACTGCAGCCCGAGCCAGCTCAGATCCTCGACGAGGGCCTCCAGGTATTCCGGGCGCGAGCGCTCGGCGTCGGTGTCCTCGATGCGCAGGAGGAACGTCCCACCGGAGGACCGAGCGAGCAGCGCGTTGAAGAGCGCGGTGCGGGCGTTGCCCAGGTGCAGGCGTCCGGTCGGGCTCGGGGCGAAGCGGGTCTTCAGGGCGGCGGGCACGGGATTCGACGATGTGAGGGGCCGCCATTATCACCGAGTGGGTCCGGGGCGGCTATCGCGGGGAACCCGGGGATCGCGTACCCTCTCCCCTCCATTTCCCGACTCCAGTAGCCAACGCCATGAACGTGCGCTTAGAGACCACCCACGGTGCCATCATCCTTTCCCTCGACGCCGAGAAGGCCCCGCAGACGGTGGAGAACTTCGTGCAGTACGTCCGGGACGGGTTCTACGACGGCACCCTGTTCCACCGGGTGATCGACGGGTTCATGGTGCAGGGCGGCGGCTTTGCCGCGGGCATGCAGCAGAAGAGCGCCCGCGCCCCGATCGCGAACGAGGCCGACAACGGCCTGCGCAACCAGCGGGGGACCATCGCCATGGCCCGCACCCCCGACCCGCACTCCGCGACCGCCCAGTTCTTCATCAACGTCGCGGACAACGCATTCCTCGACTTCAAGGCCAAGACCGACGCGGGCTGGGGCTACTGCGTCTTCGGCCGGGTCACCGAGGGGATGGACGTGGTCGACCGCATCAAGGGCGTGGCCACGACGAGCCGTGCCGGCCACCGGGACGTGCCGGCGGAGGACGTCGTGATCGATCGGGCCTCCGTCGTCGAGGACTGAGCCAGCGTTGACGACCCTCTTCGTCTCCGACGTTCACCTCAGCGCGGACCGCCCTGAGCAGGTCCACCGGTTCCTGGAGTTCCTCGCGACCACCGCGCGGCGTGCGCAGGCGCTCTACCTGCTCGGCGACCTGTTCGACCTCTGGCTCGGCGACGACGACCTCGGCCCCCCGAACGGCGAGGCCGTCGTTGCCCTGGCCGCACTGGGGCGCGCCGGTGTCGGGCTGTTTGCCCAGCACGGCAATCACGACTTCCTGCTCGGCAGGAAATTCGCTCGAGACACGGGGTGCCGCATCCTGCCGGACCCCGCGCGGGTGGAGATCCACGGCGAAAGCGTGCTCCTCAGTCACGGGGACGCGTTCTGCACCCGGGACCGGTCCTACCAACGCTGGCGCACCTTCACCCGCAACCCGGTCGCCCAGATGCTCTTTCGGGCGCTCCCCCTGCCTCTGCGCCGGGACCAGGCCGCCCGCATCCGGGCGCGGACCCTTGCGCTCACCCCGCGCAAGCCCCCCGAGGTGATGGACGTCGACCCCGTCGCGGTGGCCTTGGCGGCACGGGCGCACGGCGTATCCCGCGTGGTCCACGGCCACACCCACCGCCCCGGCGTCTATCCGCTGGGGGTCGAAGGGATGCACGCCGAGCGGATCGTGCTCGGGGACTGGTACGAAGGGGACAGCGTGCTGGTCTGGGACCGGACGGGCCCCCAGCTGACCCGGGTGGCGGAGCTCGACGGACGGATCGGGGCCGGTCCAGGAGCAGAGGGGCGAACTTGAGCCCGCGCCCTTCTGCGCGAATTCGTTAGCCCCCTTCCCTCACCCCTTCCCTCACCCCTTTTCTCACCTCGTTCCTCACCCCTCCCCGCCCGGCGTCAGGCAGCCGCCGTGGAACATCACGGTCGCGGGCCGGTCGTCGGAGAGCCGGATCCGCGTCAGGCCGGCATTCGCGACCTGCAGCCGGTAGAGGCGCTCGAGGGGGATCCCGAGGACCTCGGCCATGACCGCCCGCACCACGCCGGCGTGCGTCACAACGAGGGTCGGCTCGCGCCGGGCCGGCTCCGCCCAGTCTTGCCAAGCCTCGGCGACACGCGCCGCGAACGCATCCAGGGGCTCGGCCCCCGCAGGGCGGTGGTGCACCGGGTCGGCGTGGAAGCGGGCGACCGCGCCGGGGTCGCCCGCATCGATCTCGAGCGCCGTGTGTCCCTCCCAGACCCCGAAACGGACCTCTTTCAGGCGGGGGTCCTCGTAGACCGGCACGCCGTGCCGCTCGCCGAGGGCGTACGCGAAGTCCCGGCAGCGGGATAGCGGAGAGGTGATGACCCGTTGCCAGGGGCACTCGTCACCGACCGCGGACCACATCTGGGCCCAGCCCCGCTCGCTCAGGGGGTCGTCCGTCTGCCCCCGGTATCGGTGTCCGCCCACCGGCAGACCGTGTCGCAGCAGGTCGTAGAAGACGGCGCTCACCCCTCACCTCCGTTGCTCGCCGGGCCACACGTGCCCCCCACACGCCGACAATGCACGTGCCCCCCTCACGCCGACGAGCGGCGCAGCCTCTCCCAGTCGAACGCCGGGCCGGGGTCCGTCTTGCGGCCGGGCGCGACGTCCCTGTGGCCCACCAGGTGCTCGTCGGAGAGACCCGGCCACCGGCGGCGCAGGAGCCGGATGATCGCAGCCAGGCGCTCGTACTGGGGATCCGTGTACGGAATGTCGTCGGTGCCCTCGAGCTCGATCCCCACGGAGAAGTCGTTGCACCCCGGGCGCCCGCGGAAGGAAGACGCCCCCGCGTGCCACGCCCGGTCGTGGATCGACACGAACTGCGTGACCGCCCCCCGGCGGCCGACGAAGAGGTGCGCCGAGACGGGCCGGTGGGCGATGTCGCGAAAATAGGGGTGCGCGGCCGGGTCCAGGGTGTTGGTGAACAGCCGTCGGACGTCGCGCCCGCCGAACACCCCGGGCGGCAGGCTGATGTTGTGGATGACGACGAGCTCCACCCCGCTGCCTGCCGGGCGCGCGTCGAAATTCGGCGAGGGCAGGCGCGTCACGCCGGAGAGCCATCCGGTCGTGGGGCTCAGCCACAGCCGCCCGCTCAATCCCATTGCACCAGCCCCTTCATCACCAGGTCGGTGAAGCTCACGATTCCCATCACCTCGCCCCGGCAACTCGTCACCGGTGCCCGTGAGAGATCGAAGCGAGTCAGCAGCTTAGCACAGTGCCGGATGTCCATGTCCGGATGCACCGTGATCACGGGCTTCGCCATGACTTCGTACACGTTGACGCGATGCGGCGAGCGGTCCCTCGCCAGCACGAGGCGCGCGATGTCCGAGATGAGGAGCATGCCGATCTCGTCGTCTGCGTCACGCCTCGGCACGATGAGGCACTTGTTCTCGATGTGCCGCATCTTCAGCAACGCGTCCTGCACCGGCGCCATGCTGTCGACCACGTCGAATTCGGTCTTCATGACGTCGCGCACACGGATGACCTTCTCTTCGCTCATAGGTTTTCCTCCACCACACCCTTCAGGATCTCGGCCTGGTGGTGCACGCCGACCGCGTCCTCGACGTCGATCTGAAAGGCGATGCCGGCCCCCTTTCGTTTGCTGAACCCGCCCACCTCGCGGATGCGCTCGAGGATCCGCCGGCTCAGGTGCTCCTCGACGAGGAACAGGAGCACGTCGCGCGGGGTCGTGAGGGTGAGGCCGAAGAACGTCGTCTCGCGCTCGCTGCCCTCCCCCCGGGCGCTGTTGATCACGGTGGCGCCCGTGGCCCCTTCCTCGCGCGCCGCATCGAGCACGGCGCTCGTCTTGTCGTCCTCGACGAAGGCAATGATCAGCTTGAAATGCATGGTCAACGTTCCTCGTTGCGGCCCAGGCGCCTTCGGCGATTCGTGCGCCAGGCGGCGAGCTGGGCGTAACCCATCACCGTCATGATCGGAAAGAGACAGGTGTAGGCGATGAGCCCGAATCCGTCCGACAGGGGGCTACGGCCCGGGATGGTGCCGGCGAGCCCGAGGCCGAGGGCGGTCACCATCGGGACGGTCACCGTGGAAGTCGTCACCCCACCCGAGTCGAACGCAAGCGGCACGATGGCCCGGGGGGCCAGCAGGGTCTGCAGCGCGAGCACCAGGTAGAGCCCCATGGTCAGCTCGGGAAGCCCCGCCCCGCTGACGATGCGAAAGGCCCCGAGGGCCGTTCCGAGGGCAGCACCGAAGGCGACCGCCAGACGCAGGCCCCAGAACCCCACGGCGCCGCCCGAGACCTGTTCCGCCTTCAGGGCTACCGCCATCAGTGCCGGCTCTGCCACTGCGGTCGCGAAGGCGAGGGCCGCGGCGAAGGCATAGACCCAGAGGTAGTCGGACCAGTCCGCGCCCTGCGGGGGAATGCCCCCGGGCCCGAAGGCGAACGCCGGGTCCGTCAGTTGGCGTGCCATCGCTTTCCCGAGGGGGAAGAGGGCTTGTTCGAGGCCCACGAGGAACAGCGTGAGACCCACCAGGACGAAGGCGAAGCCCGCAAGCACGCGCCGGGGATTCGGCATCCGGCGGCGGATCACCAGGAACTGGAACACGAAGATGATGAGGACGATGGGCAGCACGCTCCAGAGCGTGGCGAGCGCCGAGGCCCAGAGCTTCTCGACCAGCGCCGTCACGCGAGCAGCCCGAACAGCAGGACGAAGACCATCGGCGTGAGGGAGGCGAAGGCGATCAGCCCGAAGCCGTCCACCATGGGGTTGCGGCCCTCGATGCTCGAGGCAAGCCCGACGCCAAGCGCGGTGACCAGCGGCACGGTGACCGTCGAGGTGGTCACGGCCCCCGAGTCCAACGCCACGCCGAGCACCTCCGGGGGGGCGAACGGCATCATCCCCACGAGCGCCAGGTAGCCCCCCAACAGCAGGTAGTGGACCGGCCAGCCGCGCAGGATCCGGAGCACCCCGAGCACGAGGGCGACGCCGACCGCGACGGCCACCGTGTAACGCAGACCGAGGGCGTAGAGGACCCGCGCCTCCTCCCCCGCTTCGATCACACCCGCCTTCGCGGCGGCCTCGGCCGCCTCGCCGGCCACGGCGAGGAGCGCCGGCTCCGCGACGGTCGTGGAGAACCCCAGGGCGAAGGCGAAGCTCAGCAGCCACGCGACGCTGCCCTTGCGCGCGAAGGCATAGGCGAGCGTCTCTCCGAGCGGGAACAGCCCCAGCGTCAACCCCTGCATGAAGAGCGTGAGCCCTGCCACCACCAGCAGGCTCCCGACCAGGATGCCGGCGAGGTTCGGGACGGGCTGACGCAGGATGACCAGCTGGAAGAAGGCGACGACCAGCACGATGGGGACCAGGTCCCGCAGGCTGTCCAGGCTGGCGGAAAGGAGGTGCCGCAGCGGTGCCATGGGGTCGCGCAAGCGTTGGCTGCCCCCGGGCCGGCCCGTCCCGCCGCCGGCCCCGTCCGCGCCTACCGGAACTCTGTCATCATAGTCCGAGAGGATAGTCCCAGCGGGCGCGTCGCGCCCGCGGCGCCACGCTAGCCACGCTAGCCACGCAGGCGCGGCACGGCAGCCCACCCAGGAACGAGACCCCCATGAGCGAACTGCCGCAGGACCTCTCCGAGACCGTCGCCCGGGCGCTTGCCGAGGACGTGGGCAGCGGCGACGTGACCGCCGAGCTCCTTCCCGCGGACGCCCACTCGCGGGCGCGGGTCATCAGCCGGGAGCTTGCGGTGCTCTGCGGAAGGGCCTGGTTCGACGAGGTGTTCCGGCAACTGGACCCGGCCGTGCAGGTGGCCTGGCGGGTCGCCGACGGCGCCGCCGTCGCCCCCGGCGACACGCTCTGCGAGCTCGCGGGCCCGACCCGCGCATTGCTCACCGGAGAGCGCACCGCCCTCAACCTCCTGCAGACCCTCTCGGGGACCGCCACCACGGCGCGCCGCTACGCCGAGGCCGTCGCGCACACCCGCGCGCGGGTCCTCGACACCCGCAAGACCCTGCCGGGGCTACGCTCGGCCCAGAAGTTCGCTACCCGATGCGGCGGCTGCCTCAACCACCGCATGGGTCTCTACGACCTGGTGCTGATCAAGGAGAACCACATCCTGGCGGCCGGCTCGATTGCCGCTGCGGTGGTGGCGGCCCGCAGGCTCTTTCCCGCACTGGAGGTCGAGGTCGAGGTCGAGAACCTGAGCGAGCTCGATCAGGCCCTCGCCGCCGGTGCCGACATCGTGCTGCTCGACAACTTCGACCTGCCCGGCCTGCGCGCGGCCGTCCAGCGGGCCGCGGGCAGCGTCCGGCTGGAGGCCTCGGGCAACGTGGACCTCGAGAACGTCTCCGCGTTTGCCGAGACCGGCGTGGACTACGTCTCGGCCGGCAGCCTCACGAAGCACGTCCGCGCGGTGGACCTCTCGATGCGGTTCCTCCCCACCGGGGCGTAGCGCAGGGGACCGCTGCCTGAGGAACGGCCTACTTCTGGCCGGCCGCCGGCAGGCGGTCGTAGCGGTCCTCGAAACGCACGATGTCGTCCTCGCCGAGGTAGCTGCCGGACTGGACCTCGATGATCTCCAGGGGCACCTTGCCGGTGTTCTCCAGCCGGTGGGTGACGCCGATGGGGATGTAGGTCGACTGGTTCTCCGTCAGCAGGAAGCGCTCCTCGCCCCGCGTCACCATCGCGGTGCCGCGCACCACGACCCAGTGCTCGGCGCGGTGGTGGTGCATCTGCAGGGAGATGGCCGCCCCCGGGTGCAGGCGCAGGCGCTTGACCTGAAAGCGGTCCCCTGCGTCGATCGACTCGTAGCTGCCCCAGGGCCGGTAGACGCGGCGATGCGTGCGGCTCTCGTCCCGGCGCCGGAGCTTGAGCCAGTCGACGACCTTCTTCACGTCCTGCGCGTGCGCCCGGTCGGCCACCAGTACGGCGTCGGGGGTCTCGATGACCACCGCGTCGCGCAGGCCCACGGTCGCGACGAAGCGGTGCTCCGAGAGGACCAGCGAGTCGCGCGTGTCGAGGGCGTAGACGTCGCCCCGCACCACGTTGCCGTGATCGTCCGCGCGGCTGATCTCCCAGAGCGAGGACCAGGCGCCCACGTCCGACCAGCCGGCCTGCAGCGGCACGACCACGGAGGGCGCCACCGCCTGCCCGGCAGCGGAATCCCGGGCCAGCGGCTCCATCACGGCATAGTCGATCGAGTTGCTCGGACAGGACTCGAAGACACCCGCGTCGACCCGGCAGAAATCCGCGTCCGAGCGCCCGGCCTCGAACGCACCCCGGCAGGCGGCGGCGATCCCGGGCTGGTAGCGCTCCACCGCCGCCAGCCAGACCGAAGACCTCACCACGAACATCCCGCTGTTCCAGAGATAGCGCCCGCTGGCGAGATAACCCTCGGCCGTCGCCCGGTCCGGCTTTTCGACGAAGGCCGCGAGAACGCTGGGTTCCGGAGCCCCTGCAGGCGCGACACCCTCGAGTCCCGCCCCGCGCTCGATGTAGCCGTAGCCGGTCTCGGGCCGGTCGGGGACGACACCGAAGGTCGCGATCATCCCGCGTTCGGCGGCCGCGCTCGCCGTGAGCGCCGCCCGGTGGAAGGCCGCCGCGTCGCCGATGACGTGGTCCGCAGGCATCACCAGCAGGATCGGGTCGGCGCCCCCGCGAGACGCCGCCAGGGCGGCGAGGGTCAGGGCCGGCGCGGTGTTGCGCGCAAGCGGCTCCAGCAGGATCGCTTGGGCCTTGCGACCGGCCTCGCGCAACTGCTCCGCGATGAGGAACCGGTGCTCCTCGTTGCAGACCACGATCGGCTCCGCGACGTGCACCGAACGCCCGGCAGCGTCCAAGCCTTCGAGGCGTCTTGCCGTCTGCTGCAGCAGACTCCCCTCCCCGTGCAGCGGCAGCAACTGCTTCGGGAAATGCTCTCGGGACAGAGGCCAGAGCCGGGTACCGGAACCGCCGGCCAGGATGACGGGGCAGATGTTCAAGGGCGTGCAGCCTCCAGGGTGGACCCGAACGGCAAGCGCACCTCGCCTCGCCCTTGGGTGATCGGAGCGTCGTAATCGCCTCGTGATTATAGGGGCGCAGACGCCTCTTTGTTCAGAGTTCTCGTTTGGTTCTCTTCTCGTCTATACTCTCGCTCGGATAGCACTCGCCGGGCCGCCGGGGCCCGGGTCTCGGGAGGAGCGGACATGAAGAGCCAGCAGCGTTACGTGATGCGGGATCAGGTCAAGGACCGGGTCGTCTCCCTCATGGCCCACGAGGTCCCGCGATACGGGGCAGAGGGCGACGTCCCGGAAAGCTCGGTTCGACTGCTTCTGGTCGGGCTCGTGGCGGCATACGCGGCGGCCCTGACCCTTTCCGGGCCCTTGGGGGGATGACGCCCCCCCACCCCCCCGGGGGGATGAGGCGGCCCATTCCCTCCAGGGCCCGGGACGGCAGCGCCCCCATCTGCCATGGCATATGTTCTGCCGCGTTCGGGTCGACGGCACGGGTCACTGGGGTTATTCTTGTCCGAGGCATCGTCCGGTGGCCCGATGGGCGGGAAGCGACCCGCAGGGGGCTCGTAATGGACAGGAAGGGACAGGACTGGCAGCACGAGGCGCTGGGCCTGGAGCATGCCTATCTCACACTGCGCGAGCAGCACCAGACCCTCAGCCGCTTCGTAGGGTCACTGGAGCGGCTGCTCTCCTCCGCCGACAGTCCGGACCGCAGCCCGGACATCTTGGACCTCCTCGGGCAGATGCTGAAGGACGCCATGGAGATCATCCAGGCAAAGGACGGCTCCGTGCTCGTCCTCGACCCGGAGTCCCAGGAACTGGCGTTCCTTCTCACGGCGGGGGACGTGCCCGAGGACGCTCTCCTCGGTCGGCGCATCCCGGCGGGCCAGGGCGTGGCCGGTTGGGTCGCGGCGAGCCGGCGGCCGGTCATCGTCAACAACTCCAGCGAGGACGGGCGGTTCTACCCCGATATCGATTGGGCCTTCGAGTTTCGCACCGAGAGCATCCTCGCCGTACCCATCGTGGGTGGAGGGAGCGTCCTCGGGGTGATCGAGGTGCTCAACAAGAAACACGGCCAGCGCTTCAGTCAGGGGGACAAGAGCCTGCTGATGCTGCTCGCGCGCGTCTCCGGGGAGGTCTGTCACTCGATCGACTGGCAGGCCCGAATGACCGAATCCGCGGCCAAGGCTGCCTCGGCTGCCCGAGACCCCGACTCGCCTCCTCCCCCGCGCAACACCCGTCAGCGCGCGCAGTCCTGAAGCGGCCGTCTAGCCGCGGCGCAGCGCGCGCCACACCGTGGCCCAGCGCGCCCCCCGGGGAGGCTTGCTGCTCGCCGTGCAGCCCTCGCCCGCCACCGTGACCAGGACGGCAGCGATGTTGTCCTCTCCGCCGCGGTCCAGGGCCGTACGCACCAGCGCATCGAGCGGCTGGTCGCCGCCGCCGTCCAGCGCGGCCCGGATCTGCCGCGCTCCCAGGGTCGGCACGTTCCGAATCGCCTCGGGGATCCCGTCCGTCGTCAGCAGGACACGCGTGCCGGGCGCGAGCTCGAAACGTCCCCGGCGGGTCACCTCGTGCACCGGGACGGTGAGGCGGGGGCCGAGCCACACGCGGTCGAGACGGTTGGCCCGCCGCCCCCCCCGCCCCGGGGGCAATCGGTAGAGGTAGCTGTCGCCGACACTCGCCCAGCGCAGGGTAGTTCCGTTGTGGATCACGGCCAGCAGCAGGGTCGTCTCCCCTTCGGTCCCGGCCTCGGTGATCGCCGCCTGGGCCATCCGGACCAGGCGCACGAGCGCCTCGTCCGAGCCTTCTCTCACCTCCGGCGAGGCGTCTGCCCATGCCCTTCCCACGGCAGCGACGGCAAGCTCCGCCGCGTCGGCGCCGAAATGGCCGTCCGCCACCACGACGAGTGCCGGCTCACCCGGTGCATCGGGGGGCACGATCAACAGCGCGTCCTCGTTGGGCTTCCCCGCCGCACCCAAGCCGCCCGCGCAGATCGCCGCTTCGACAGCACACGCGCCGATCACCGCCCGGCGGTAGTGGACGCTGCTGGCGACCTCGTGCTCACGGCCGAGCAACTGGATCTCGACCCGCGCCGGTCTGCGGCGTTTGGCGCTGCCGCTGGCCACCTCCGGGGACAGGGGCAGCGCGGCGGGGGCCGCGCCGCCGTCAGGGGGCAACGTCACGGTCCCGCTCGGGCTGGTAGCTGATACCCAGCACACGAACCTGAATCGTCTTGCCGCCCGGAACCGGCCAGGCGATGGCCTGTCCCACCGAAAGGCCGAGCAGGGCGCTGCCGACCGGCGCAAGGACGGAGATCCGCCGCGGGTCGCCCCGGACATCCTCCGGGTAGGACAGGGTCAGCTCGAACTCCTTGCCCATGGGCTCGATCACGAACCGGATGCTCGAGTTCATGGTCGCCACGGTGGGCGGCATGTCCTCGTCCTCCACCACCTCGGCTCTGTCGAGCTCCACCCGGAGGCTGTCGAGCTGGGGATGGGCGTCGGCAGACGAGGAACGCAGGAGGGCCTGCAGCCGACCGAGGTCGAGCCGTGAAACGATGATGTGGGGAAGGCTGGTCATCGGTACGTCGCTCCTGGCGGAAACGTGGTGACACCCGGGCTTTCCGGCGCGACGAACCGCGCGGCGCCGGCTGGGTTGCCGCGTGCAACCCAGATTGTAACCGCTTGCTCGGCTGAGGCCGTCGCCGAACGCCGGGTTTGGGTGGTAAAGGAGTCCCACGAAGAGCCGCCACTGGAAATCGATGCCTGACGCCCGGATCGGACCGGGCCGGGCCACCACGTCTCCGGCCACCGGCGGACGGAAGGCCCCGCTGGGGCCGTCGAATCCCTTCAGGAGACCACGCCATGTCCCTTGCGATCCGGCTTGCCACCAGCGTGAGCCCCCAGCGGCTACGAGACTTGGTTGTCGACAACCTGACCCAGATGCTCGGGGAGGGCACCCGTCCGTGGGACGACATGCCGGGCCTGGACGACGGCTGCCTCGGAGCCGTCGACGCGCACAACGAGCTGGTGATGGTCAGCTTCGACGGCGAGGATGCCTCCCGCGCCCTGCTGAACGGACTCACCTGCATGGAGGCCCTTTCCAGCGAGCTGGCCGCCCAACTGCTGAGCCCCTACCGCAAGCCCGCCCGCCTGCTGGTGCTGGCGCCGACCCCACCCCCCGGCGCCAGCCTGCTCCAGGGCTCGGGAGCCCTGGAGTGGATGACATTCCGGGTGCTCAGCGTCAATGGCGAGTTCGGCCTTCTGCTGGAGGCGGGCGCACCGCGAGAGCGCACCCCCTGGGCCCCCCAGACTTCCGGTCCTGCGGAGGCAGCACCGGGCCCTGGCGAAGAGGAGTTGATCCAGCTCGCCTGAGCGCGAGCCGGGGGCCCCGCGCCCCTCAGGGAACGATCTTGCGCAGGGCGTACTCCAGGATCCCCTCGGCACCCACCGCCCGCAGGCGCGGGATCAGGTCGCGCACCTGGCGGCTGTCGACCACCGTCTCCACGGCAACCCAGGCCCGGTCGTAGAGGTGGTTCACCGTGGGCGCGTGCAGACTCGGCAGCATTCCGACGACGGCGTCGAGACTCCCCGCCGGCACGTTCATGCTGAGCACGACCTTGTGGCGGGCGTTGAGCGCGGCTTGCAGCAGCAACGCCACCTGCTCGATCTTGGCCCGTTTCCAGGGGTCCGCCAGCGCCGCCCGGTTCGCGATCAGCCGCGTGTGGGTGCGCAGGAGCTCGCCCACGATTCGCAGCCCGTGCGCCCGGATGGTACTCCCGGTCTCGGTGATCTCGACGATGGCATCGACCAGGCCCTCAGCGGCCTTGCCCTCGGTCGCCCCCCAGGAGAACTCCACGGTGGCGTTGACGCCGCGCTCCGCGAGATAGCGGCGCGTGAACTGCACCAGCTCGGTCGCGATGCGCTTGCCCTCGAGGTCCTCGATGCGCTGCACCGGGGAGTCCTGAGGCACCACGAGCACCCAGCGGGCGGGCTGGTCCGAGCTCTTGGAGTAGACGAGCTCGCAGACCTCTTCCACGTCGGCACCCGTCTCGAGGATCCAGTCGAGACCGGTGAGGCCGAGGTCGAGCACGCCGCTGGCGACATACGTGCCCATCTCCTGCGCCCGGACCAGGGCGCACCGGATCTCCGGGTCGTCGATGGTCGGAAAATAGTTCCGGCTGCTCGCCCGGATATCCCAACCCGCCTGGGCAAAGAGCTGGATGGTGGCCTGTTCGAGACTCCCTTTCGGGATGCCCAGTTTGATCTGTGACATCGTTCGAGCTCCTGGAGCGCGCCGCGCTCAGCGTTGACGCACGGCAGGTGACAGTAGCTTGCCAGAACCTATAATGCTTTTCCTTCCTTGTCGCCGCAGAGGCATCAGCCCACCGTGACTGCCCTGGCCACGACCCCCGACCGCCTGCTCGTATCCGGTGACGAAGCCGTTGCCCTCGCCTGTCTGGACGCAGGAGTCCGGCTCGGCACCGGCTACCCCGGGACTCCCTCGACCGAGATCCTGGAGACCTTCGCGCAGCTGGGCGGAAAGGCCCAATGGGCGCCCAACGAAAAGGTCGCGATGGAGGTGGCCCTCGGCGCCGCCTTCGCCGGCGCCCGAGCCATCGTCACGATGAAGCACGTGGGCCTCAACGTCGCGGCGGACGTGCTCTTCACCGCGGCGTACACGGGGGTGACGGGGGGGTTCGTCATCGTCTCGGCCGACGACCCCGGCATGGCGTCCAGCCAGAACGAGCAGGACAACCGCCACTTCGCGCGCGCAGCCGGCGTGCCCATGCTCGAGCCCGCGGACTCCCAGCAGGCGTACGAACTCACGGGCATGGCCTTCGCGCTGTCCGAGCGATTCTCCATCCCCGTCATCCTGCGCATGACCACGCGGGTCTGCCACTCCAAGACCATCATGCGCCGCGTGCCGCTGGACAAGCCCCCGCACGACCCGCACTTCGAGCGCGACATCCCGGCGCGGGTGATGGTCCCCGCGTACGCCCGCCCCGCGCACGTGCGGCTGCGCGACAAGCTGGAGCGGATCGCGGCCTGGAACGAGATCTCCGGGCTGAATCCTCGGATCGACGGCGACCGCAGACTCGGTATCGTCACCTCGGGGGTCTCCACGGTCCACGTCCGCGAGGCAGCGCCCCAGGCGGCCGTCCTGCAGTTGACCGTCACCTACCCCCTGCCCATGGGGCTCGTGCGCGACTTCGCAGCGAGCGTCGACCGGGTCCTGGTGATCGAGGAGGGCGACCCCATCCTCGAGCACGACCTGCGCGCAGCCGGTATCCCGGTCGAGGGCAAGCCCGAGCGCTTTCGCTTCGGCGAGCTCACGGTCGATCGTGTGCGGCGCATCCTCACCGGGAACCAGGAGCCCGAGCCGCCGCCCGTGCGCGGCAAGCCGCCGATGCTGTGCGAGGGGTGCTCGCACCGCTCCGTGTTCACGGTGCTGCGCAAGCTCGACTGCATCGTCGCGGGCGACATCGGCTGCTACACGCTCGCCGTCCTGCCTCCGTTCGAGGCCATGGACACCTGCGTGTGCATGGGCGCGAGCATCGGGGTCGGACTCGGCCTGCGCCACGTGCTGCCCCCCGAGGAGGCCAAGCGGGTCGTCAGCGTCATCGGCGACAGCACCTTCATGCACAGCGGCCTCACCGGCCTGGCGGAGATGGTCTACAACCCCCCGCCCACCGGGCACGTGCTCCTGATCCTCGACAACGGCACCACCGCCATGACGGGCGCCCAGGAGCACGCGGGCACGGGGCGCAACCTGATCCACGACCCGACCGGCAAGGTCGTGTTCGAGGACGTGGCCCGCGCCATGGGGGTCCGGCACGTCGTGGTGCTGGACCCGATGGCCGACGAAGACGGTATGGAGGTGGAGATCCGCGCCGCGCTCGAGAGCGGCGAGCTTGCCGTCATCATCGCCCGGCGAGCCTGCATCCTCGCCGCCGGCAAGATCCGGCAGTGGGAGAAGGCCGCGGCCGAGAAGAGGGCCGCGGATCACCCGACCGCCCCCGAGGTGAATTGAGATGAGCGGGGATCGGGTCGTGAACGTGCTGATTGCCGGCCTCGGTGGCCAGGGCGTGGTGAAGGCCTCCGACATCCTGGCCGACGCGGCGTTTCGCGCGGGCCTCGACGTCAAGAAGAGCGAGTTGCACGGCATGAGCCAGCGTGGTGGCTCGGTGTCGAGCGACGTGCGCTTCGGGCGCCAGGTCTTCAGTCCGATGATCCCCCGGGGCGAGGCCGATTTCGTGGTCGTCGTCGCCCCCGACCAGGTCGAGGTCGCGCGTCCGATGCTGAAGCCGGGGGGGGTCCTCGTCTCCCCCGCCGATCTGGAGGCTGCCGGCGTGAAGCCGCACCAGAAGAGCGTCAACGTGGCGCTCCTCGGGGCACTGGCCGTGCACCTGGAGATCCCGCACGAACACTGGGTCGCCGCGATCCAGGGGCTGCTGCCCGAGAAGCATCATCGACTGAACCTCGAGGCCTTCGCCCTCGGGCGCCGGGCCGCGGGGGAAGAATAGCCAACCCGGGGACTTCGCCATGCTGACCGAGAACTGGAACGACGTCGGGACCGGGTTCCACCCGGTGAGCGCTCCGGACTACCTCCCGCTGCCCCAGCTGCACGAGCTGCAGCTCCGAAGGCTGAGGGCGGTGGTCTCCCGGGCTTACGAGAACGTTCCCTTCTACCTCAGCCGCATGGAGGAGCGCGCTGTCTCGCCTGCTTCGCTCGACACGCTGAGCGATCTGGGCCGACTCCCCTTCACGGTCAAGACGGACCTGAGGGACCACTATCCCTTCGGGCTCTTCGCCAGCCCCATGGGCGAGGTGGTGCGGCTGCACGCCTCGAGCGGGACGACGGGCAAGCCCATCGTCGTGGCCTACACCGAGGAGGACATCGCGGTCTGGACCGAGGCGATGGTCAGGGCGTTTGCCTGCTACGGCCTGCACCGCGGCGACATCGTCCAGAACTCCTACGGTTACGGCCTGTTCACCGGCGGACTGGGCGCCCACTACGGCGCCGAGGCCCTGGGCGCCACCGTGGTCCCGGCCTCCGGCGGCAACACCGACCGGCAGATCATGCTGCTGCGCGACTTCGGGGTGACCGCGATCTGCTGCACCCCGAGCTACTTCACTCACATGATCGAGCGCGCCGCCGAGCTCGGTGTCGACATGAAGGCACTGCCCCTGCGGGTCGGCGTGTTCGGCGCCGAGCCCTGGAGCGACGGGATGCGCACGCACATCGAGCGTGCCGCGGGAATCACCGCGTTCGACATCTACGGCCTGTCCGAGATCGTTGGGCCGGGCGTCGCGGCGGAGTGCCGCGAGCAGAACGGGCTGCACGTCTTCGAGGACCACTTCTATCCGGAGATCATCGACCCCGAGACCGGCGCGGTGCTCCCCGACGGGGCCGAAGGCGAGCTCGTGCTGACGACGCTCTCGAAGAAGGCGATGCCGCTGATCCGCTATCGCACGCGCGACATCACGGCGCTGATCCCGGAGAGATGCGCCTGCGGGCGCACCATCCGCCGCATCCGCCGGATCGGCCGGCGTAGCGACGACATGTTCATCATCCGCGGCGTCAACGTCTTCCCCTCGCAGGTCGAGACGGCCCTGCTCACGGTCGAGGGCACCCTGCCGCACTACCGGATCGTGCTCACGACGGACAAGGGCCTCGACCAGATGGGCGTCGAGGTGGAGGTGAGCGCCGAGGTGGCGAGCGACCAGGTGAGGGTCATGGAGGACCTGCGCAAGCGCATCGGCCAGGCCATCGAGCGCATCGTGGGGATCCGCGTCGGCGTACGCCTGGTCGAGCCCCACTCCATCCCGCGCAGCGAGGGCAAGGCCAAGCGGGTGGTCGACCAGCGGGCCAAGTAGGCGCCAGGCGCCACGGGCCCACGGGCCCACAAGCAAGCACGAGGATGGCAACATCGGGGCTTCGAAACCCATGAAACTGACCCAGATCTCGATCTTCCTGGAAAACCGCCCGGGGCGCCTTCGCGCACCGTGCCAGATACTGGCCGACCGGGGCATCAACATCCTGACGCTGTCCCTCGCCGACACCCAGCAGTTCGGCATCCTGCGGCTCATCGTGCGCGAGCCCGCGCGCGCCAAGGCCGCGCTCGAAGAGGCAGGCTACGTCGTCCACCTGAGCGATGTCGTCGCCCTCGAGGTACGGGACCGTCCCGGGGGACTCGCCGAGGTGTTGGCCCACGTGGACGAAGGCGGCCTGAACGTCGAGTACATGTACGCGTTCACCTTCGGCCGAGGAGACCGGGCGGTGCTGATCTTCCGCTTCGAGAACGCCGACCGCGCTGCCGCCCTCCTTCAGTCCAAGGGCGTCAACGTCCTCGGCGAGGTCGAGTTGTTCGAGCGCGGCGCGTCCTGAGGGCCGCAGAGGGGCGGGACTCCGGCCGGGGCTGCCGTCCTTTGGCGACCCCGGTGTCTGCGCGCTACAGAAGGCTCCCCCGGGGCCGATACTGGCGGTGATCAGCCATAGGCCGCCGCCATGTACGAGACGTACTACAGCCTTTCCGCCGACCCCTTCCGGCTCAGTCCCGACCCGCGGTTCTGCTTCGAGCACCCGAGCTTCTCCCGCGCCCGGAAGTACATGCAGTACGCCCTGCGGCGCGCCGAGGGCTTCATCATGGTCACGGGCCGGCCGGGAACCGGCAAGACCACACTCGTCGAGAGCCTGCTGACGGGGCTCTCGGGCAACGGGCCGGTCGCGGCGCGTCTCGTGACCGCCCAGTTGGGGCCCGACGAGCTCCTGCGCAAGGTGGCCTACGCCTTCGGGCTCCATGTCGCGGGGCTCGACAAGGCCACCATGCTCCTGCATCTCGAGCGCTTCCTGATTCAGCAGGCACGCACCGGCCGCGGCGCCCTGCTGGTCATCGACGAGGCTCAGGGGCTGAACGCATCCTCCCTGGAGGAGTTGCGCCTGCTCACCAACCTGCAGGAGAACGCTCGGCCGATCCTCCAGATCTTCCTCGTGGGGCAGGAGGAGTTGCGGGACATCGTGCAGCGGCCCGAGCTCGAGCAGTTCCACCAGCGGCTCATCGCGGCGTGCCACCTGCGGCCTCTCGACCTCGAGGAGACACGGGCCTATGTGGAGCACCGGCTGCGGCGCGTGGGGTGGCGCGGGGACCCTCGCATCACCTCCGACGCCTTCGAACTGGTGCACCGGTTCAGCGCCGGCGTCCCCCGCCGGATCAACCAGGTTTGCAGCCGGTTGCTCCTGCACGGCGCGGCGGAAGACCGTCACCGCCTGGACGGGAACGACGCCCTGGCGGTCATCGAGGACCTGCGCGCCGAGCTCCTGGCGCCCGCCGAGGTGGCGGAACCGGAAGAGCTTCGGGACCTGCTGGCATCCCTTCCCAAGGAGCCCGAGCCGCCCCCGAGCGAGCTCCCTCCAGCGCCCAGGCCGGAACCTGTAAGCCCGCAGCCTGCCTCCGCCCCCCCAGCCCCTCGCGCGGGGGGCTCGCTGGCCATCCCCGGGACCGAAGCGGACGTCGAGCCCGAGCCTGCGGCACCGCAGCCCCAGAGGGCGCCGCGTACCGCCCCACCGCCCGCCGCGAGAGCCGCAGGCGGGCCCCAGGCGGCCGCCCCGTCCCCTACCGGTCAGCCGCGGCCGGTGCCGCCGGCGCCCCCCCCCGTTCCCTCCGTTGGGGCGGCCCCGCCGCGTGCCGTAGCCCGGGAGCGGGACGCGTGGATGGCCACACCGATCCCCACCCCGCCGGAGCCGGCGAGCACCCCTGTGCCCCGGGAGCGCCCCCGCCGCCGATTCGCGGCCCGGGTGCTCGCGCTGTTACTGGTCGGTCTCGCCGCCGTTCCGTTGCTGCTCGCCCTTTCCCCGGAGCTCGCTGGCAGACTCCAGACGCAGGTGAGCGAGTGGTTGGCCGCTCTCCCCGTCTTGCGGAGCCCCGCCCCACCCTCGACCAGCGGTTCCGTCGCCCGCCGGTCAGGACCCGAAGAGGTGACATCACCGCGGGCCGAGGGGACCTCGAAGGGCGTGGAGACGAAGACAGAGCCCACACCCACGGCAGCGACCGCATTGCCGGCGAGCACACCTCTACCCCCCGCTCCGCAGGCCCCGCGCGAGGTCCGTGCAGTGGCTCGCGAAGCCTCCGACGAGATACCGGCCAGCGCCTCTCCGGCGCTGCCCCCGGCCCCTGCGGCAGAGGAGCCGACCCCGCCGACAGGGGAAGGCGTCCCCTCGCCTCGCTCCGGCCCCTCTCCTCTGCCGGAGCCCTCGTCGCAAATCGTCCAGACCGAGCAGTCATCGGGCCCGGCGCCCGACACGGCCAACGCCGAGCACGAGCTCGCGGGCCTCGGCGTCAGCGTGCGGCTGCTCCCGGATGGAACCGTACACGTGAACCTGCGCCGTCAGGTCCCCTTCGACACCAACTCTGCTGAAGTCCGCCCCGAGTCCCGGCCATTCCTCGACCGACTGGCCGAGGTCCTGAGCCGGCTGGAGGGGTTCGTCGTCCGGGTGGTCGGCCACACCGACGACTCGGGTCCCCGGGACTACAACGCCCAACTCTCGCGCAGGCGCGCCGAGGCGGTGGCCGCCTATCTGCGCCAGCAGGGCGTTCCAGGCGAGCGACTGCGGGCCGAGGGACGCAGCGCCGTCGAGCCGAGCCCAGAGCTGCACGGAGTGGCCGACGGCGGGGCCGACCGCCGACGCATCGACCTCCTCATCCAACGGAGCGCCAACGGCCGGGCCTGAGGCTGAGGCGTTCTCCAGCCGGCGGCACCGCGCCCGAGGGTCCGGGGACGCCCTGGGGGGCCTCCCGAGTTTTTCCCTGCCCACGGGCTACGCGTGGGGGCTCGAGTCGGTCATACTTCGATGTTTTCCGGAACCAAGGCCCCTCACCCATCGCCCGGGCCGGCAGCACCCCCTTCGGGAAAGTCCGTGCTGACGGGTCCAAAGACAGGGATGGTCATGAAACCCATGCGTGCAACCCGGAGAGTCCTGACAGCGGCGCTGTGCCTGGGCGCACTCTCCGCCCCAGCGGATAACGGCCGCGACCTTGCAGGGCAGTGCCAACAGGCCCTGCGGCTGAACGTCCTCGGTGTCGAGGGCCTCGACATCGACTCCATCATCGAGGGCGTGTACTGCGTCGCGTACATCGGTGGCCTGCTCGATGGCCTGATCGTCGCCGAGGAGGACATCGAGCCCCGGGCGGCCCGCGCCCGCCCCACCATCTGTCTGCCGCCCACCGGACTGGACATGGCCCAGGCCGTCCGCCTCGTGATGGCGTGGCTCGAGGAACACCCGGAGGGGCTGAGCGAGCCCGCCCGCGTCGTAGTGCACCGGGCACTCGCCGAGTCCTTTCCCTGCTCGACGCGGAGCGGTCCCGTCCCCAGGAAGAAGCGCTGAGCCGCGCTGAGCCGCGCGGCCACTCTGTGCAGTTTTGCATTTTGTTCACTAGAATCTTCTCAGAGCTCGAGTCCCCGAGCCTGCGACAGGAGAGTCAAACCGTGGCAAAAGTGGCCCCCAAAACAAAAAAGAAACCCGCGAAGTCTCCCGTGAGCCGCAAAGCCGCTCCGGTGAAGAAGGCCGCGCCCAAGGCGAAGGCCGCGGCTGTTTCCAAGCCGATGACCAAGGCCCAGATCTACAACGCGATCACCGAGCGCGTCGGCCTCGCCAAGAAAGACGTGGCGGCCGTGATGTCGGAGCTGCAGGCGCTCATCGAGGGTCACCTGGCGAAGAAGGGCCCGGGCCAGTTCACGCTTCCCGGGCTCCTGAAGTTGACCCGCGCCAAGAAGCCCGCCACCAAGGCGCGCATGGGGCGCAACCCGCGCACCGGCGAAGCGATGGAGATCCCCTCCCGACCCGCCCGCACCACGATTCGCCTGCGGGCCCTGAAGGGGCTGAAAGGGATGATCGAGGGCAGCTAGGGAGCCCCTCGAAGGCCGCCCCATCCCCCTGGCTTGACGTACGGGCCCTCTGCAGCCTGGCGTCCGGCTCGAGGCTCTGGAGGGATGGCGGCCGGAACACCCGCCCTGGCGGGACGTTACCGCGCGTCCTGCCAGGTGGTGTTTGTTTGTGCGTCCCTCAGAGAGAGAGGGTCATCCCCCAGGGGTCGCTGTCCGTCACCGTAGCCGGAAACGTTCGGGAGTACAGCCCCGCGTAGACACCGAGCAGGTCCTCAACCATAAGGTGCGTGCCCGGGGGGAATACGATGGGCCCGTGCAGCAGCACGAGGCTCTTCTCGTAGATCTCCCGAATCCCGTAGAGCCCGATCGGTCGACCCTGGTAGCGCAGGTGCACCAGGGGCAGTCTGAGCGTGCCCGACCCTCTGGGTGGGCGTGCTTGCGCCGCGACCGAAGACTCTGCCATGTCCACACCTCCGGTGCACTCCGACGAAGGTACACTCGCCGATAGCGGACAATGCGCAGACTTCCTTGAAACCCCGCTCGCCCACCTTGCCAACCACCCAGCAATGCCCATCCTGACCCTTCGGGGCGTCACCCTGAGCCTCGGGGACCCCCCGCTGCTCGATGACGTGAGCCTCCAGTTGGAGCGCGGAGAGCGCCTGTGTCTCGTCGGCCGGAACGGTTCGGGGAAGTCCACCCTGCTGCGGCTGGTCGCAGGTGAGATCCAGGCCGACGCAGGCGATCTCTGGAAAGCGCCGGGGCTACGCGTCGCCCGCCTGGCCCAGGAGGTTCCCCTTGGCGGCTCCGGATCGGTGTTTCACGCCGTCGCCGAGGGCCTCGGGGCCGCCGGCGCGCTCGTGGAGCGCTACCACACGCTGGCCCGCGCGGTCGCCGAGGGCGACCCCGCGCGGATCGCCGACCTCGACCGTTGCCAGCACGAGCTGGAGGCGGCCGGGGGCTGGGCACTGGAACAGCGGGTGGAGACCGTGATCTCCCGCCTCGGTCTCGACCCGGCAGCCTCGCTCACGAGCCTCTCGGGAGGGGTGGCGCGACGGGTTCTGCTCGCCCGCGCCCTGGTGAGCGACCCGGACCTGCTGCTCCTCGACGAGCCCACCAACCATCTGGACATCGACGGGATCACGTGGCTCGAGGAGTTCCTGCTGGGGTGGCACGGCACGCTGCTCTTCGTCACCCACGACCGCACCTTCCTGCAGCGGCTCGCCACCCGGATCCTCGAACTGGACCGGGGCCGACTGACCGACTTTCCCGGGGATTACGCGACCTACCTCTCACGCAAGGCGGAATGGCTCGCCGCCGAAGAGACCCGCAACGCGCTTTTCGACGACAAACTCGCGCGGGAGGAGACCTGGATCCGCCAGGGGATCAAGGCGCGGCGCACGCGCAACGAGGGCCGCGTCCGGGCCCTCGAGCGCCTGCGCGCGGATCGGTCGGCTCGGCGCACGCAGGTGGGGCGGGTCACCATGGCGATCCAGGCGGCGGAGCGCTCCGGCAAGGTGGTGGCCGACGCCGAGGGGGTGGGCTTCGCCTACGACCGCCAGCCCATCCTGCGCGGTCTCACGACGACCATCCTGCGGGGCGACAAGGTCGGGGTGATCGGTCCGAACGGCGCCGGCAAGACCACCCTGCTCCGCCTGCTGCTGGGAGAGCTCGAGCCGACCGAAGGCCGGATCCGCCGCGGAACTCATCTGGAGGTCGCTTACTTCGACCAGCGGCGCGCCGCGCTCGACGAGGAGCGCACGGTCCAGGACAACGTGGGCGAGGGCCGCGAGTTCGTCGTCATCGACGGGCAGCGGCGCCACGTCCTCGGCTACCTGCAGGACTTCCTCTTCCCGCCCGACCGGGCCCGTCAGCCCGTGAAGGCCCTCTCGGGCGGTGAGCGCAACCGACTGCTCCTGGCCCGCCTGTTCACCCGGCCCTCCAACGTCCTGGTGTTGGACGAGCCCACCAACGACCTCGACACCGAGACCCTGGAGCTCCTGGAGGCCCTGCTCGTCGAGTACTCCGGCACCGTGCTGCTGGTCAGCCACGACCGCGCCTTCCTCGACCACGTGGTCACCAGCACACTCGTCTTCGAGGGTCCCGGGGTGGTCCGCGAGTACGTGGGGGGATACCAGGACTGGCTGCGCCAGCGTCCCGCGCCTCGGCCCGAGCCACGCCAGGGGAAACCCTCCCCGGGGGAGCGCACGCCGCCCCGCCCGGCGGATGCCGAGCGTCCCCGCAAACTCTCGTATCGGGACCAGCGGGAGCTCGATGCCCTGCCCGCCCGGATCGAGGCCCTCGAAGGTGAGCGGGACGCGTTGCTCGCCGGCATGAGCGAGCCCGCCTTCTACCAGCGTGAGGGCAGCGCGATCCGCGCGGTGCAGACGCAGCTCGAGCAGTTGGAGCAGGCGCTGGAGACGGCCTACGCCCTGTGGGCGTCCCTCGAGTCCCGCTGAGGCACTGCTTCCCTCAGAGGCGCATCGCCTCTTCCTGGCTGAGGAAGCGCAGGCCCTGCCCGTCCAGCGCGGCACGCGCCTGCTGGGGGTCCCGCACCTCGATCAGCAGGATCGCCCGGTTGTTCGCCACCAGGCCCGAAGAGTTCTGCACATTGACCTGCTGGCGCGTCAGGGTCTGGGCGAGCTCGTGGAAGGCCCCCGGTTTGTCCTCGATCTCGACGGCCAGCACCTCCACGAGCGAGGCGGTGAAGCCCGCCTCCTTCAGCGCCGTGAATCCCCGATCGCACTGGTCGACCAGGAACTTGATCACGCCGAAGGACTCGGAGGTCGAGATCGTCATCCAGCGGATGTTGACGCCCGCGTCGGCGAGGACCTTCGTCACCCGAGCCATCTGTCCCAGCTTGTTCTCCGCGAACACGGCGAGGAGTTTGACCGCGCTCATGACATGGGCACCCGTTCCTAGAGTTTTCGGTTGTCGACGACGCGCTTGGCCTTGCCCTCGCTCACCGGCAAGGATCCGGGCGCTACCAGCTCGATCTTGGGCCTCACCATGATCTCGGCGCGCAGCTTCTCGCCGATCTGGTCCTGCAGCCTCACCAGATGCTCGAGCTGCCCGTCGAAGGTGGCGCCCGACAGCTCCACCTGGACGATCATCTCGTCGAGTCCTTCCAGCCGGATCAGATAATTCCGGCCGACTTCGGGGAAGCGCATGAGAACCCGCTCCACCTGCTGCGGATAGACGTTCGCGCCCCGGATGATCAACATGTCGTCGGAGCGTCCGGTGATGCGCCGGATGCGGGCGTGGGTGCGGCCGCACGCGCACGGCGTCCGATCGATGGAGGTGATGTCCCGAGTGCGGTAGCGCAGGATGGGCATCGCCTCGCGCGCGAGCGAGGTGAGGACCATCTCCCCGGTCTCCCCATCGGGCAGGGGCTCGCCCGTCTTGGGGTCGATCACCTCCACCAGATAGTTGTCCTCCCAGATGTGCATGCCGTCGCGCTCGGAGCACTCGAAGGCCACCCCCGGGCCGTTCATCTCGGAAAGGCCGTAGGAGTTGAACACCGTGATCCCGAGGGCCTCCTCGATCTTCTGGCGGGTCTCCTCCGTGTAGGGCTCGGCGCCGATGAGCCCGGTGCGCAAGCGCAGGTCCTTGCGCGGGTCGATCCCCTTGCGCTCGAGGAAATCCGCGAAGTAGAGCGCGTAGCTCGGGGTGGTGTGGATGACGGTGCTGCCGAAATCCTGCATCAACATCAACTGGCGCTCGGAGTTGCCGGGCCCCGCCGGGATGACGAGCAGCCCCACCTTCTCCGCGCCGTAGTGCATGACCAGGGCCCCGGTGAAGAGGCCGTAGGTCATCATGTTCTGCAGCACGTCGTGCTGGGACGCCCCCGTCATGACCAGGCAGCGGGCGGTCAGCTCCGCTGCCTGATCCACGTCCTTGCGAGAGAAGAAGAGCGCCTTCGGCTTGCCGGTGGTGCCGCTCGAGGTGTGCAGGCGCACGACCTGTTCGGGTCCCTTGACCAGCAGCCCGGCGGGGTAGTTCGCGCGCAGGTCGGCGTTCGTCGTGAACGGCAAGCGCCGCAGGTCTGCGAGCGTCCTGACGGAGGCGGGATCGAGCCCCATCTCCCGGAACCGGGCCTGATAGAAGGGGACGTGCTCACCCACCCGCCGCACGGTGCGGAGCAGGCGGGCGAGCTGCAACGCCTCCAGCTCGGGCCTCGGTAACGTCTCGACTTCCCGATCCCAGAACATGCGATCTCCTTCAGAAGGCGTACATCAACTCCCAACGCGCGAAGACGGCGTTGTGGGGGAGGTCGTCGTAGTAGTTGCCGGGGTTCAGCCACTCGAGGAGCAGGTGCCCGGTCAGCCGATCGCTGCCGGTGAGGAGCTTCTCGCCCAGCTTGAACTTGTTCCACCAGGTGAACAGGAGCCCGCGATTGTGGCCGCCGCCCGCGCCGTCGTCCACCGGGGCCTTCATGTAACCCGCCATGAGCTCGGCCTTGTACCAGGGGGCGGGTGAGAGCTCCAGGTCCACGTGGGGCATGCTCATGTTCGACCAGCGCCCGGCGCCGTCCCGGTCGAAGGCAAACACATACAGCTCGCTGTACTGCGGCCAGCGGGCGAACACCGGGTTCCAGCCCTCGTCCTTGTTGCTGCTGCCCTGCTTGTCGCCGCTCAGGTAGTACCAGCCGACGCCGAGCCTCGGCTTCATCGACTCCAGGACCGGGGGCGACCACCTCAGGACGGCATCGACCATCCCGCCCTCCACGTCGGCGGAGCCGCGCTCACCCCACTGGTAGGCGAGCTCCACGTTGGCGCTCAGACTGTCGCTGAACTTCGGCATCAGGCGCACGCCCACGGTGTTCAGGTCCAGCTCGGGGTACACCCAGTTCCCCGCCCTGTAGCGGCCCGCGAACGGGTATTGGGAGTTGTCCTCCCACTCCGACTCTTCCTTGTAGAGGTAGTAGGCCTCGAAGGGGAGCTCTTTGTAGCTGTTGCTCTTCCAGTAGATCCCCGCGGCCTTTTCCTCCATCTCCTCGAGTTCCGTCGGGTCGTAGCCGGAGAGGTAGCGGTCGTTCTTCGGCTTGTGCAGCGCCAGGTTGTTCTCCGGCGAGTTGGAGATGAGCAGCAGGTCGACGGTGTTGTCCGGAATGCCCCGGTAGGTCAGCTTCAACGCGTCGAAGTAGATCGTGCGCGACCCGTCCAGCGGGGTGCCGTCCAAAAGCACGCGACCGTTGCCGTAGATGAGGTCCTGGCGTCCGGCGCGGACGTCCAGCGTGTCGTTGAAGAGCCCCTTCAGGTCCAGGTAGAGGTTGTCGACGACCAGCTCGTCCGGATAGGTGTAACCGGCCTGTCGGCCCTCGTAATCGGGCTCCCAGAACTTGCGGAACTCGTTGGTGAGCCTGCCGTAGATCCGGGCCTCGCGGCTCAGGTCGGCCTGGGCCCAGACCCTCGGGCGCACCCGAAGGTAGTTGTTCTCTCCGGAGGGGTTCTCGCTACCGACGACGCGGGCGTAGCCCCCGGGCCGGTAGGGGATGTGTTCGAAGTACTCCTGGCGAACCCGCAGGTCTGCGCCTGCCTTGAAGGACGGATAGCTCACCTCCGTCTTGCTTCCCTGCGCCCACACCCCCGTGGCTGCCAGCGCCGCCGCGACCGCTACCGCCATTGACCTGAGCGTCATCTTCTTCCCCCCGAACGCGGCTCACCCGCCGCGCGTGTCAGAGTGTCGACTCGATGTCTTCCTTCTCCTCGCGTGCCCAACGCACGTCTTCTTCCTGCCCTGGCTCGTCGCCACGGTTCCAGTTGACGACACCGTACCCCAGGCACAACACCGCGCTGGCAATGGAGAGCCAGTACGCCGCTGCCACCCAGGGATCCGCCAGTCCCAGCATCATGCCGCTCCCCCGCTCCCGCTCACCCGTCCGCCGCCATACGCCGGTCGCTCAGGTCTTTTCTCACCTGGCGCAGGCAGGGACCACGCGCCGCAGGCGCGGGGTTGGGGTCCATGATCGAGGGGCGCGCACGCATACCCGACGGAGCGTATCGCCTGCGGAACGCCAGGACATAGACCCACGTCAATAAGTCGCGACTTATTCACCCGCGCCCCGGGTCCCCACCAGACGGGCGCGCACGACCCGGTCGGGATTCTCGACGGCGCCGTTGCGCGCCTTGTCGCCCTTCTTGAGGGCGTCGACGTGCTCCATGCCCGTCACGACCCGCCCCCAGTACGTGTACTGGCCGTCGAGCCAGGGCGAGGGCCCGAGGCAGATGAAGAACTGGGAATCCGCGCTGTCGGGGTCGCGCGAGCGCGCCATGCCCACACTCCCCCGCACGAAGGACTCCTGGGAGAACTCGGCCACGAGCTTCGTCCCCGAGCCGCCGGTCCCGTTCCCCTTCGGGTCCCCGGTCTGCGCCATGAAGCCCGCGATGACCCGATGGAAGGTCAGGCCGTCGTAGAACTTCTGGCCCACCAGCTCGCGGATCCGCGCCACGTGTTTCGGCGCGAGGTCGGGCCGCATCTCGATGACCACCGGGCCGGAGGCCAGTTCGAGGACCAGGGTGTCCGCCGGCCCGGCGGCGAGGGTCGGCGCGCCCAGAAGGGCCGCCGCCAAGCCAAGAACGTAACGCCAGCTCGTTTTCATCGTCCGGATGCTCCTGAATCGGGCCTTGGCCCACCGAAGACGTAATGCACGTAGGCCGGGTCCATCGGGCGCGACACCCGGGCGACCACGACCGCCGTGAGGAAGGAGAGAGGCAGCGCGACCACCACCGGGTCCACCACGGTCCAGGTGAGGCTCCAGTGCGCGGGGACGATGTGCGGGGTGCCGACGAGGGCCTCGCTGATGCCGAGGCCGGCCGCCGTCCGCCCGTGCACGAAGACGAGCCAGAAGAGCGAGGTCACGAAGCCCACCAGCATCGACGCCACGGCCGCGGCGGGCGTCATCCGGCGCCAGAAGACGCCGAGCACGAAGGATGGCAGGAAGGTCGTCGCGCACAGCCCGAAGAAGATGGCCGTCGCCACCGCGATGATGTTCCCGCGCAGGGTCTGCGCCAGCACCACGGCGACTACGATCCCCAGGATGACCCCGAGACGCGTCACGAGCACCGATCGCTCGTGGGAGACCCTGCCGATCCGCTCAAAGACATCCCGGCCGATGGCCGTGCCGATGGTGTGGAACTGGCTCGACAGGGTGCTCATGGCCGCCGCCATCAGGGTCAGCACGAAGACCACCGTGAACCAGCGCGGCATGGCCTCGCGCACGAAGCGCGGGATGACGGCGTCGGTATTGCCCTGCAGCGTGGTGCCGAGCGTCACCGTTCGCTCGATGGCCACCAGTCCCGGGCGGATCTCGTCGGGGCCGCCCGCCGTCCCGCGCCGGATCTCCAGGTTGGGAGTCCACATCACGTACTCGAGGGCGGTCCCCTCGGTCGCCGACCACTCCTGGTATGCGACGAAGCGCACCGCGCGATTCTTCGCCTCGGCGGGCGCGTCCGGCGTCACCAGCACGAGCTTGCCCTTGCGGTCCGCGCCGGGGTCCATCCAGACCTGGTCGTCCACCACGCGCGCCAGCACCGACTCGTGCTTCGCGTAGTAGACATTGGTGAGCGCGCCCACCACGTAGGCGACGCCCACCATGAAGAGGATGAAGACCCCGCCTGCCCCGACCGCGCGGTTGAGCGCCTGGCGGGACTTGACGGTCATGAAGCGCACGATGAGCTGGGGCTGGGCGAGGACCCCGATACCCACACCGAGCGTGATGGTGGAGACCATCAGCCACCACAGGTGGTACCGCAGGGCGGCGGGCGGCGCCTCGCCCGCGGCCGCGAATCCGAATGCCGGCATCGCGGTCCAGCCCTGGGACCCGATCGCCCGCAGGAACCCCGGGACCCGGTCCTGCATCGCGGTCAACTGCTCGTGGGCCGACACCACCCCGCCGAGCTGCTCGTACGTGACGACGAGCAGCACCAGCATGCCGACGAACATGATGCCCCCCTGCAGCGCATCCGTCAGCATGACCCCCTTCAAGCCCCCGGCGATCACGTAGGCGGCGACCAGCACGGAGAAGACGATGAGGGCCACGTCGTAGGAGGTGTGGAAGGTCGGTGCGAACGCCTCGGCCCCACCCACGATCACCGCCGTCGCGTAGAGGGGCATGAAGAAGAAGATCACGAACGCGCTGAACAGGTGAATGAACGGCGAGTCGTACCGCTTGCCCATCAACTCCGGAAAGGTGTGCGCGTCCAGGTGGTGGCCCATGCGCCGCACGGGGTCCCCGAGAACCACGAAGGCGATGAAGATGCCCACGAAGATGTTCAGGAACACGAGCCACAGGAGCCCCATCCCGAAGTTCGCGGCAACGCCCCCGAACCCCACGATCGCCGAGGTGCTGATGAACGTCGCCCCGTAGGACAGGGCCATGACGATGGGGTTGGCGTTGCGCCCGGCGACGAGGTAGTCCGCGGCGGTGCGGGTCTGCCGGTACCCGAGGTAGCCGAGGTAGCCCGTGGCCAGCAGGTAGACCATCACCATCAGGATCGCAACCAGGTCCATGCTCCCGTCCCCCCTGTCCTGCTCGCAAAGCCGGTGAGACTACCCTCCGCGCCCGACACGGACACCGACCTCGATCAACAAAGTCGGGAGACCGCAACGGGACAGCGGGCGCGAGTACACTTGCGGTGCTGACCTCCATCACGGCCCCGGGGAAGAGAACCATGACCACCCATCACCCGCAAGAAGGCACCGGGCATCCGGCCACCGATCCCGCCGAACGCGCCCGGGTCGTCACCGAATTCTTCGCACGGGACCGCTTCGCGCGGCACAGCGGCATCGAGCTCCTCGAGGTCTCGGAGGGCTTCGCCCGGGCGAAGATGCCGCTGGCACCGTTTCACCACAATGGGATCGGGACCGTCCACGGAGGCGCGCTCTTCACGCTGGCCGACCTCGCCTTCGCCGCGGCGTCGAACTCCCACGGCACGGTCGCGGTGGCGGTGAGTGCCACCCTCTCCATCGTGAAGGCGACCCGCGAGGGGACACTCTGGGCCGAGGCGCGCGAGGTCGCGCGCAGCCGCAAGATCGGGACCTACACCGTGGAACTGAAGGACGACGCAGGGGACCTCGTGGCCGTCTTCCAGGGCACCGTCTACCGCAAGTCGGAGTCCCTGCTCCCCCAGGGGCTGACCTAGGGGCCGCGCCGATCACTCGTACCGCAGGGCCTCCACCGGCCGCAGGCGCGCCGCCTTGCGCGCCGGGTAGTAGCCGAAGAAGACCCCCGTGGCCGCCGAGAAGAGGAAGGCGAGCGCCACGGCCGCTCCGCTCACGACCGCGTCCATCCCCGCGAGCTGCGCGAGAAGCCACGCGCCGCCGATGCCGAGGGCGACCCCCACGAGCCCCCCGAAGGTGCAGACCCCGATCGCCTCCAGCAGGAACTGACGCAGGATGTCGCGGCGGCGCGCCCCGATCGCCATGCGGATCCCGATCTCCCGCGTCCGCTCGGTGACCGAGACGAGCATGATGTTCATGATCCCGATGCCCCCCACCAGGAGCGAGATGGAGGCGATCGCCCCCAGCATCAGGGACAGGATCCGAGCGGTCGCGGCGGCCGTCTGGGCCGCCGCCGAGAGGTTGCGCACGGTGAAGTCGTTTTCCGCCTTCTCGGCGATCCGGTGCCGGGTGCGCAGCAGCTGCGTGATGTCCTCCTCCGCCTCGCCCATCTCCGCCGCCGAGAGGGCGCGCACCATGATGAAGCGGACGGTGCCGGGGAACGGGTTCCCGAAGAGCTTGCTGTGGGCCGTGCTGACCGGGATGAAGGCGCTGTCGTCCTGGTCCCTGCCGTCCAGGCTCTGGCCCTTGGCCTCGAGGAGCCCCACGACCTGGAAGGGTTGGTTCTTGATCCGGATCGTGCGTCCGACCGGGTCCTCGCCCCCGAAGAGGTTGCGGGCCACGGTCTGCCCCAACAGGACGACACGGGCGGCCCGGCGCTGGTCCACCGCCGTGAAGGATTGCCCCGATTCCAGACCCCAGTCCCGCACCTCGAGGTATTCGGGGGTCGTGCCGTAGACCACCGTGCTCCAGTTGGCCGCCCCGTAGGCCAGCTGGGCCGTGCTCGAGGACACCGGCGCCACACTCTTCACCGTCGCCAGGCGGGCCAGCGCCGCCGAGTCGCCCAGGGTCAGGGTGGGTGAGGTGCCGGAGCCGTAGCGCAGCCCCCCCGAGGTGCTCGCCCCGGAGAGGACGATGAAGAGGTCGCTGCCCATGGAGGCGATGGATTGGCTCACCGTGAGGCGGGCACCCTCCCCCACTGCGAGCATCAGCACGACCGCGGCCACGCCGATCACGATCCCGAGCACCGTCAGCCCGGTGCGCAGCGGGTTCAACACCATCGCGCGCCACGCCTCGCCCTGGAGCATGCGCCAGGAGCTCACGCGTCCACCTCGCCGTCGTGGACCACGCGGCCGTCGACGAAGCGCACCAGGCGCCCCGCGTAGCGGGCGATGTCGGGCTCGTGGGTCACCACCACGAGGGTGATCCCGCGCTCCCGGTTGAGCCGTGTGAAGAGGTCCATGATGTCGCGGCTGGTCTGACTGTCGAGGTTGCCGGTCGGCTCGTCGGCCAGGATGAGCGAAGGGCTCGCCGCCAGCGCCCGGGCAATCGCCACGCGCTGCTGCTGGCCACCGGAGAGCTGGTTCGGCAGCGAGTCCCCGTACTCCCCCAGACCGAGCTGTGCCAGGAGCTCCAGGGCACGCTCGCGGCGCTCCGCCCGCCCAACGCCCGCGTAGAGCAGCGGCAGACCCACGTTCTCCGCCGCGCTCACGCGCTTCAGCAGGTTGAAGCCCTGGAAGACGAACCCGATGAGCCGGTTGCGCAGCCCCGCGAGCTCGTCCTCCGAGAGGCCGCCCACGTCACGACCCTCGAGGACGTACCGGCCGCTCGTGGGGCTGTCGAGGCCCCCGAGGAGATTCATGAAGGTCGACTTGCCGGAGCCGGAGGGCCCCATGACGCTCACGTGCTCGCCGGCCTGGATCTGGAGGTCCACGTCGAAGAGGACCGGCGTGCTCCGTCCCCCCGGTACCTCGTAGGACTTGCAGAGGCGCTCGACCCGGACCAGGGGGCCGGCCGGCATCACATGATCCGGATCCGGAAGCCGGACCCGCCGCTCTCCTGCCTGGGCGCGATGGCCCGCGTGACGACGGCGTCTCCAGCCTTCAGGGTGCCGTCGACCACCTCGGTGAAGGTGTTGTCGGTGATGCCGGCGCGCACCCGCACGGGCCGCAGGCTCCCGCGCTCCAGGACGTAGACCGTCGTCCCCTCACCGTTCTGGCGGGCCTCCACGCCCACCCCCCCCGGGGAGACGTCCTCGGGCTTTGGCCGGAAACCGAGGGCCGCGTTCGGCAACCGGAGGACGTCCCGGCGCTCGGCAATGGGGATGACCACGTGGGCGGTCATGCCGGGCATCAGCCGCCCCTCCCGGTTGTCCGCCGCGACCACCACGTTGTAGGTGACGACGTTCTGCTGGATGGTGGGGTTCAGCCGGACCTGCCGGATCTGGCCCTGGTAACCCTGACCGGGGAAGGCGTCCACCGTAAAGCGCACCGGCTGCCCCACGCGCAGGCCGCCCACATCGGCCTCGGCGACGCTGGTGTCGATCTGCATCTCCCGCAGGTCCTGGGCGATGTGAAAGAGGGTCGGTGTCTGGAAACTGGCCGCCACCGTCTGCCCGATATCCACGTTGCGGGCCACCACCACGCCGGAGATGGGCGAGCGGATCACCGAGTAGCGCAGATTGGTGCGGTCGTGCTCGAGCTGCGCCTCCGCCAGCTTCACCTCCGCGGCGGCCACGTTCACCCGCTCCTCGGCGGTCTCGAGCTCTGCCCCCGAGAGGAGCTTCTTCTCGAAGAGGGACTGGTTGCGCCGCAGCGTGCTCCGCGCGAGGGCGAGCGTCGCCTGGGCGTTCTGCAGGGTCGCCTCGCCCTGCTTGACCTTGGCCGACAGCAGCGAGGGGTCGAGCTCGGCCAGGACCTGCCCCTCGGTGACCTGGTCGTTGTAATCGGCGTAGATCTTCTGGACCGTCCCCGAGACCTGGGTCCCCACCTGCACCAGGGTCACCGGACTCAACGTTCCGTTCGCAGTGATCGCCTGGACGACGTCACCCCGGTCGACCGGCTGGGTGCGGTAGCGCTGCGGGGACGGGGCGTCCTGGCCCCTCCACACGAGCACCCCCACGGTCGCCGCTGCGAGCAGCGCCAAGGAGACCCACCGCCGCGTCACCCCGCCGCCCCTAGCGCTTGACCCAGCGCCCCCCGGAGTCCATCACGAACTGGCCGGAGGGGGTGGCGCTGACGAGGCGTTGACCGGCCACGGCCTGAACCTCCTGGAGGGCGCGGCCCGTACTCCGGGCGACCTGCTCGTACTGCTTGCGCCGTTCCTCGTTCACCCGGTTGACGAGCTCGCGCACGTCGGCCGGCGCCTTGGCGGAAACGAGGCCGAGCAGACCGTCCGTGCGCTCCCCCACGAGGCCCGACGCCTTGGCGCCGGTCAAACCATCCTGCGCGAATGCCGGCAGGCTGTGCGCAGCGAGCAGGGGCAACACCCCGATCAGGGCGACGAAGCGGCGGCGCGTGGTCATGGCTTCTTCTCCTTGGGCAAGCCGAAGAGCTCCGGGTTCTTGTCGAAGACTTGGTCGAGCTCGCGGTCGATCTTCACCCGGACCTCCTGCTCGATACGGACGTTGAGATTGATCTCGATGGGCTTGTCCGGGGCCTCGAGCTTCACGGTCGGGTTACACCCGCCCGCCATCAGCACGACTGCTGCCAGGGCGCCGAGGCGCACCGGCCGGAAGGTCTCTCGCTCGTTCATCGCTTTCGCTTTCCCGGCGTTGCGTTACCCACGTTTGGAGTCCCCAACTGCTCGATCCGTTCCCGTACCGAGTCGGGGATCTGGTAACTGCGCAGACCGCTGCGCAGGATGCGGTCCAGGGCTCCGCTCAGGCGGACGTTCAGGGCCACCGGGCGCCCCCCCTGGAAGTCGGGATTGGCCCCCTTCAACTTCAGCCCCACGACCGTCTCCTCCCCGAGGACCCCGTCGATCGTGAGCGCAAGCTCCTCGTAATGGAAGTTCCGCAGGGCCTCCCGGAGCACCGCCGTGCCGGAGTCGCCACCCCCGCCCAGGAAGGCCGGGGGATCGGCCGGGTCGTAGCGCACACGCCCGGTTCCGGCCGCCTCGAGGCGCCCGCCCTCGACCCGAACCCGGCTGCCCTCGATCTCGACCGGGATGCGCCCCCCGAGGGTCCCCGTCGCTTCGAGGCCCTGCACCTCGAACTGGGCGAGCACCTGGTCGAGGTCGAGCCCGTCCGCCTCCAGGGTCAGGTTCCGGCGGCGCTCCCCCACCGCGAAGCTGGCCGGCAACATCCGCAGGCGACCACCCGCCCAGCGGACCTCGGCCTGCTCAACCGCGAGACGCTCACCCCGCTTGACCTGGAACGAGACGAGCGCGTCGGTCAGGGGCAAGCCCACGTCGATGGAATTCGCGGAGAGCCACTGACCCGGAGGCGTCAGGATCGGGTCCAGGGACGAGAGGGCGACGAGACCGTTCACCCCGCCCACCGTGAGGGCCAGCCCGCGGAGCGACAGCCCCGCCACCCGCACCTCCGCGCTGCCGTCGAGCCCCTTGCCGTCGTGGCGCACGCGCGCCTTCAGCCGGGCCTCCCCGTCCAGGGCGAAGGGCTCCCCCCCGAGCGTCAGGGCCCCGGCAAGCCCTGCCCTCGAGTCGAGGTCCACCGTGAGCCCGGAGGGGCCGGAACGGGCACGCAACTCCGCAGTGGCCCGGGGCCCGATGGGAACGAGGCTCAGCTCCAGACGCCCGTCGAGACGGCCCTCGCCGGGGCTCGTCAGGTGGCCCGAGAAGGGGACCGTGGCAGCGCCGAGAGGGCTGGTCAGCGAGAGCACGGCGTCATCGACCGCGAGCTCTGCGACCGGTAGCCGGAGCGCCGAGAGCCAACCGGGCACGGCCGCGGGAGGACCGCCGTGCGCCTCCCGGCCCAGGAGCTCCACACCCTCGGGACCCACGCGCAGCGAGAGACGCGCACCGGTGAGGGCGACCCGGTCGACCCGTCCCATGGCCAGGCCCGCCGGGGAGTACTCGAGCCGGATGCCTTCGACGCCCTGGCCACCCTCGCCCTCCCCGGTGTCGGCTCCGAGCCGAAGCCGGGCGTCCAGCGCCCCCCAGCCGATGCGCTCCACCGTGAGCACCGCCTCGGGGAAACCGGCGCCCCGTATCGCCGACGACGCCGAGGCTCCGAGGAGCTCCGGCAACACCCGGGACACACCGAAGACGGCCAGCAGCACCAGGCCGAGAACCTGCACCACTGTCCAGAGCAGCCCGCGCATCATCCCACCCGCGCATCGTCCGACCGGCCCCGCCATCCCGTGGCCGCGCAGGGCCGGAAGGCACCTGCGCACAGGTGCCCCCCTTCAGCGCAGCGAAAGCCCGCGGGGCCTCTGGCCCACTCCCGTCAGAACAACCCGCTGACGTTCCCTTCGGAGTCCACGTCGATCGAGAGCGCCGCGGGCTGGCGCGGAAGGCCCGGCATGGTCATGACCTTGCCAGTGTAGACGACCACGAACCCGGCCCCGGCGGAAACCTTCGCGCCGTTGACGCTCAGCACGAAATCCCGCGGCCGACCGGCGAGCTTGGGGTCGTCGCTGAGCGAGGCGGGTGTCTTTGCCATGCACACGGGCAACCCCCCGTAGCCCAGGTCTTCGATGCGCTTCATCTCGGCGCGTGCGCCCTGGGAGAGCTCCACTCCCGCCGCACCGTAGATGCGCCGTGCCACCCATTCGGCCTTCTCACGGATCCCCAGTTCCAGGGGATACAGGGGGTGGAACGACGAGGGCGAGTCGCTCGCCGCGCAAACCAGCTCCGCGAGCTCGAGACCACCGGCGCTGCCCCCCTCCCGGAAATCCGTGATCGCCGCCGGCACCCCCAGGTCCGCGCAGCGGGCACGCATCTCCTCGAGCTCGGCCGGCTCGTCGTCCAGGAACCGGTTGATCGAGACGACCACCGGCAAACCGAACTCGCCCAGGTTCTCCACGTGCTTGGCCACGTTCTCGATGCCGTGGCGGGCGTAGGCCCGGCGCGTCACCACGAGCACGGCCGCCGCGGGCTTCAGTCCCCCCGCGCGGCACTTGATGTCGAAGAACTTCTCCGCCCCCAGGTCCGCGGCGAAACCCGCCTCGGTCACCACGTACTCGCCGAGCTTCAACGCGAGCCGCGTCGCGATCAGGGTGTTGCACCCGTGAGCGATGTTGGCGAAAGGCCCACCGTGCACGAAGGCCGGGGTGCCCTCGATCGACTGCACGAGGTTCGGGTGGATAGCCTGCTTCAGCAAGGCCGCCATCGCGCCGTGCACACCGATGTCGCCCGCGCGCACCGGCCGGCCCAGGCTGTCGTAGCCCACCACGACCTCGCCGAGCCGCCTCTTCAGGTCGGCCAGGTCCTCGGCGAGGCAGAGCACCGCCATGACCTCGGATGCGGCGGTGATCTCGAAGCCGTCCTCGCGCATCACCCCGTTGCCACCCTGTCCCTCCAGCCCCACCAGGATGCTGCGCAGGGACCGGTCGTTCATGTCCATCACCCGCTTCCAGACGACCTTGCGCGGGTGGATCTCGGGGGTCGCGCCCTGGTGCAGGTGATTGTCCACCACGGCGGACAGGAGATTGTGGGCAGTGGACACGGCGTGGAGGTCGCCCGTGAAGTGCAGGTTGATCTCCTCCATGGGCAGGACCTGGGAGTAGCCGCCGCCGGCCGCCCCGCCCTTCAACCCCATGCAAGGGCCGAGGGAGGGCTCGCGGATGGCGATCACGGCCCGCCGGCCGATGGCTGTCAGGGCTTGGCCCAGCCCGATGGTGGTGGTGGTCTTGCCCTCGCCGAAGGAGGTCGGCGTCATGGCGGTGACCAGCACCAGCCGCCCCTCGGGGCGTTCCCCCAGCCGGTTGGCCAGGGCGGGAGCCGGCACCTTCGCGATGTAGCGCCCGTAGGGGAGCAGGTCGTCGGGCTCGAGGCCGAGGACTGCAGCCACCTCCGTGATGGGCCGCAGGGTGGCCTCCCGGGCAATCTCGAGGTCGGAGCGCATGACCAAGTTTCGGGCTCCGGTTGCGGGGCTCAGAGGCGCGGGACGCCGAAACCACCCAGAAGGCCGAGGAGCTGGTCCCGGCTGAGCACCCGCTGGTTGAGGAAGTCGAGGGCGAGCTTCATGTTGAACTCCACCTGGATCCCGACCGGCGCCACCCCTTCGCCCGGCTCCTCCCCGATGACGGTCACGTCCGATTCGGCGAGACCCTCCTCGGCGAGAAGGCCCGCGAGCACCCGTCGGCGGTCGAGCGGGTCGACCCCGGGGTCGGGCTCTCCGGTGAGGGAGCGGGTGTCGTCGTTGACCGGCAGCCGGAAACCGTAGCAGTGGTCGAGGGCCGCCTTGCGCGCGAGCACCTCGGTGAAGAAGTCGAATGCGCGGGTGATGGCGATTACCTTGTAGCCCATGACCTTGAGCGTCTCGACCAGCTCGGTCGTGGCCGGCGTGACCTCGGTCGCCCCGCACGCCCGAGCGGCCACCTCGGCTGGCAGCCCCTCCAGCAGCCGCGCGGCGTGACGCACGGCGTCCACCGGCCGCGCGGGGTCGTAGGCCCGGCGCACCGCCTCACGGTCGATCCCCGCCTGCCGCAGGACCTCCGTCAGCGTGCGGGTGTCGATGAAGCTGGTGCCGATATCGAAGCACACGGCCCGTTTCTTCTTGTTGAAGACGTCCTCGGCCTGGAACATCGAGCGGATCCCGACCGCGCTCATCTCCTCGCGCAGCACGCCGAGCAGGTTCGGCAGGGGCAATGCGGCCTGGGTCACGTCCGCGTGGAGCTCCATCAGGAAGACCCCGGCGCGCGCCACCATCCGGGAGAACTCGATGTTGACGTGGTAGCCGGAGAGTTGCTGGGAGATGCGGGAGACGATCCCCGGCCGGTCCCTGCCCACGAGCACGATCAGGAGGCTCTTGCGGTCGGGGCTGCGCGGGACGGGGGTGTACTTCTGGACGTCGAGGGTGAGGTTGGCATCCTCGGCGATGCGTGCGACGAGGCCGCGGAACTGCTCCGCGCGCAAGTCGCTCTCCGCGAGGTCCACCACCATCACGACCGTGAACAGCCCGTGGACGACGTCCTGGCGCAGGTCCACGACGTTGCCCCGGACCTCCGCAATCGGCCGCGTGAGCTGCTGCACCAACCCCACCGCGTCGCGCCCGGCGCCGTGCACTACGTAGAGCCTTTCCCGCATGACTCGCTCCCTCCCCTCCCTACCGCGCCTCGGTTTTCGATAGCGGCACGTCCCGCACGGCCCTTACTCCCTGCTCGCCCGACGAGCCGGCAAGCCCTGCCGGCCGCCGCAAGCCCTGCGAACCCGGCGAACCCGGCGAACCCTGCAAGCCCTTCCAAGGCTAGCGCAGGGTGACGCTCGCCGCGTCGCTGCGTCCGTCGGAATCGACCACGCTGACCCGCACGCTCCCAGTCCGCAGCGGTTGCCACAACACCTCCCGCTCCTGACCCTGCGCCACCGGACGGCCGTCCACCAGCCAGACGAGGGGACGCCGCCCGCCCTCGGCCATCAGGGTCACCGGAGCGATCGCCCCCCCCTCCTCGGCAACGTCCAGGCGGATGCCGGGTTGCGGAAACACCAGCCGCAGGTGGTGCGCATCGGGCAGGTCGAGCCCCCCGCCGGGGGCGCGGGCCTCCAGACGGCGCAGCAGGGGCGCCGTCGCGCCCGACGGGCCGGCGACCCCCGTCGGGGCACCCGGGTCGGAGGGCAGGAGGTCGAAGACCTCGTAGAGGAGCGGCAGCGCGGCTGTGCGGCCGGTCTGCTCGGGGATGGGCGTCCCATCGGGGCGCCCGACCCACACGCCAACCGTATACCGCTCGCCGACGCCAAACGCCCAGGCGTCACGATACCCGTAGCTCGTCCCCGTCTTGACCGCGAGGGGTGCCCGCGTGCGCCGGTCCGCAGCCTGCACCCAGCCCGGCGCGGGCGCGGCCTCGCGCAGGATGTCGCGCACCCGGCGCGCCGATTCGGGCGAGAGGAGCCTGCCACCCCCCGGCGGCGGGCGTTCCGCCCCGGCCCGCAGCGGCACCACCTCGCCGTCCCGCGCAAGCCCTGCGTAGAGTGCCGTGAGGTCCTCCAGGGTCATCCCCACGCCCCCCAGGGCGAGGGGCAGGCCGGGAGGCGCGCCCCGCCCTGCCCCTCGCCCTGCCGGAAAGTGGAGTGAGACCCCGGTGCGGGCCAGCGCCGTGGCAAACCGGGCCGGGCCCAGGCGGTCCAGGACCAGCACGGCGGGCACGTTCAGCGAGCGCAGGAGCGCGTCCCGCACGGTGAGCTCACCGTGGAACGCGGAGTCGAAGTTGGCGGGGCTGTAGTCCCGGAAACGGGTGGAGACGTCGGACACGAGCGTGCGAGGCTCGACGATCCCTTCGTCGAAGGCGAGCCCGTAGAGGAAAGGCTTCAGGGCGGAGCCCGGGGAACGGACCGCGCGCGTCATGTCGACGGCCCCGCGGCGCCGGACGTCGAAGTAGTCGGCCCCGCCGACCGAGGCCATGACGTGGGCGTCCCGATGATCCGCCACGAGGAGCGCGACGCTGCCCGCGGACACCAGGGACGCGGTGGCGCGGGCTGCGAGGCCCTCCAGGGCCCGCTGCAGCCGCGCGTCGACCGGGGTGCGCACGACCGGCGTCCCCGGGCTCTCGCCGCGCAGCCGCTCTGCGAGGTGCGGGGCGAGAAACGGCCACGGCACCCGGCCCACGGGTACGGGCTCGGCACCCGCCTCGGCCACCGTCCGCACGTCCACGACTCCGGCGGCCAACCCCCGCCCGAGGGCCCTCTCCCGGGCCCGCGCCGCGGCCTCCGGATGCCGGTCGGGGCGCAGGAGCGCAGGGGAACGGGGCAGCGCGACCAGCAACGCGGCCTCGCCGGCGGTGAGGGCACGGGGCTCCTTGCCGAGGTAGGCGAGGGACGCGGCCCGCAGGCCCTCCAGGTTGCCGCCGAAGGGGGCGAGCGTGAGGTACATCTCGAGGATCCGGGCCTTGTCGTAACGGGCCTCCAGTTGCAGCGCCCGCAGGGCCTCGAGGAGCTTGCTCGCCAGCGTCCGGGGGCGGGGCTCCAGCAGCCTCGCGAGCTGCATGGTCAGGGTCGAGGCCCCGGAGACGGTGCGTCCCGCCGCGAGGTTCTCCGCGACGGCCCGGGCGACGGCGACCGGGTCCACGCCCGGGTGGGCTTCGAAGCGCCGGTCCTCGACCGCCACGAGCAGCGCCAGGTAGAGCGGAGCGACGTCGTCCAACGTCACCGGCAGGCGCCAGAAGCCGTCCCGCGTGGTGAAGAAGCGCAGGGGAGCACCCGTGCGGTCGACGACCGCGGTGGAGAGGTCCTCCAGCCGCCCGAGCGGCGGGGGGAAGAACCGATCGAGCAGGACGACGCAGACCACCGGGACCGCCAGCGCGGCGGCCCCGAGCAGTGCCCGGCGCAGGGACCGCTTCACGGACTTCCCGGGGTCCCCCGGCAGGACCGAGGCAAGGGCTCTGCGGGGGCCTGCGCCCGGCTCCGCGCCCTCACTCCGCCGGCCCCACCGTGACCCGGTGCACCGCCTGACGGGCGAAGAACCTCGGGCGGTACATGTCCTCCAGCTGGGCACCCGGCAGCTCGTAGCTCCCCGGCGTAACGGCCCGGACCAGATACGCCACCCGGAACGACGGTTGCTCCGGGGTCAGCTCGAAGGCGGCCACGTAGCGGTCGTCGCGGCCCTCCAGCGCCGTGGGCGTCGACAGTTCCCGGAGCCAGGGCAGCACCGCCCCCCCGTCCCCGGAGAGGCGCACGGTCTCGATCTCCCAGCCGGCGGGCAGCCCGTGGGTCAGCAGCGCCCGATGGTGCAGTCCGGTCGCCGCCTCCCCCTCGACCTCGACGACGAACACGTCGTTCTGGCGGATACGGTCCAGGTCGAGCGGCTGTCCCTCGCGGGTGAAGAAGTGGCGGCGCACGGCCATCCCCTCCCGGGCTGCGGGCCGCGGCTCGACTGGCACACCCGTGCGTGTCACCGCCTCCCAGACCTCGCCCGGACCTACATTCGTCACCTTGAGGCCTGCCGCGACCTGGGCGGCCGAAGGGGCCACCAGGACCGGGTCTCCGGAGGTCAGCGCCACCCCGTCGGCCTTCAGGGAGAGCGGACCTTTGCCCGCCATCAGGGCGGCGGCGGCCCGGACCACCCAGGCCTGTTCCTGCGTGCTGAGGCGCCCTGCCTCCAGCGCGCTCGCCGGCAGACGGTCGAGCAGCCGGGGCAGCGCGTCGCCGAGGAGGTCCACCTCCGCAAGCACGCTGAGCATGGCCGCCGCATCCCGCACGACCGAGCCGTAGTCGACCGGCCAATCGTCGCGGACCAGGTTCCCGGTCGCCGCGGCCGCCGCGGCCCCCGCGCGCTCCCGGTCGCCGAGCCGGGCCAGCGCCGCCGCGAGTTGCGCCCGCGCCAGGGGGCTCGGCAGCTTCGCCAGGAGGGCATCGTGGAGATAGCGCGCCGGCCCCGGGGTCGCCACTCCGCCCAGTGCGAGAACGTGGACGGCGTAGGCCCGGCTCACCAGGTCCTCCTTCTCCGTCCCGCCGTCCACCGCGTGCCGGCGCAGCCAATCGAGGGCCGCCTTGTAGGGGCCCTCCGCCACCGGCCGACCGGCCGCCCGCGCACGCGCGAGAAATTCCGTCGCGTACGCGGTCAGCCAGGCAGACTCTTCGCCGTAGGCGCTCCAGACCCCGAACGCGCCGTCATAGCGCTGCTTGTCCAGGACCTGGCCGACGGCGGCGTCGACCCGGGCGTCCCGCGTCTCGGCGGTCATCAACGCACCCGTGGACTGGAGCCCCGCGCTCCCCACGAGGGGCAGCGCCCGGCTCACGACCTGCTCGAGGCAGCCGTAGGGGTAGCGCTCCAGCGCGGCCAGGATCCCCGCCACGTCGAAAGGCGCCCGTGAGGCGTACGTCAGCCTCACGCTGCCGGTGCCCGGGACGTAGCCCGCCAGGTCCGCGGCGCCCGTCTCGGTAGCGGCACCCGGGGGCAGGCGGCGCTGCGTGAAGGTGGTCTCCACGGCGCGCGACGGTCTGACGGTGATGGAGAGCTGCCGCCGCAGGCGGACCCCCCCCGGGCCCTCCAGCGCCACGCTGAGGGAGCCCGTCCCGGCCGCAGCACCCCGCAGCGTCGCCGGCACGCTCACGCGGGCATCGCGCGCAAGCTCCACCTCGGCAGGCACGTCGCCGACCGTCACCGCGCCCGAAGCCGTCACCGACAGGCGGTAGACGCCGGGAGGGGCCTCGACATTGTGCAGGGACAGGGTGGCCCGGCTCTCGTCACCCGGGGCGAGGAATCGGGGCAGCGTGAGTTGGGCCACCAGCGGCCCGCGCACCGGCAGGGCGGCCGCGGAGCCACCGACCCGGCGCGCGTCGTAAGCGACCGCCATGAGCCGCAGTTCACCGTCGAACTCCGGCACCTCGAGGGGAATGCGGGCCACGCCGTCCGCGCCGACCGGCACGGGCCCCCGGAACAGCGACACGATGGTGAGCGGCACCACCGGAAGGCTCGCACCGAGCCCTCCCTGGTCCCCGCCCTGGCGCAGCGTCCCCACCGGCCCGGAGATGGCGCTGATCAGCCGCCCGTAGTCGTCGAGCACGTCGACGCCGAGCAGTCGCTTGCCGAGATAGTGGCCAGCCGGGTCGGGCGAGGTGAAGCCGGTGAGCCGCAGGATCCCTTCGTCGACGGCCGCCAGGGTCACCCAGGCGCCCGTGGCCGGCTTGCCGTCAGCGGCGGTCACCCGGACCGGCACCTCCACCCGCTCCCCGGGCCTCGCGACGGCAGGGGCATCCAGACGAACCGCCAGCGTGCGCGGCGCCGGGTCGAGACCGAGCCAGGCGACACCGATGGCCCGCACCGGCACGCGTTCCCGGTCTGCGACGGGAGAGCGAATCACGGTGGCGAGCACGTACGCCCCGGCACCCCAATCCGCGCCGACCGGCACCTCGAAGGTCGCCCCCCCGGCGGGGACGGAGTGCTGCTGCACCTCCCGCACGCGGTCCGTCGCGACGGTCAACTGCAGTTCGCCGGCGAACGGCGGCACGACGCGCACGCGCGCCCGGTCCCCGGGGGCGTAAGCCGCGCGGTCGAGCGTCACCTCCACCCGGTCGGGGGTTTCCCCCGCATCCAGCGCGACCTGCCAGCCGACGCTGAAGCGCACGGAGGAGGCCACGCCGGTGGCCTCGTCGGAGACCTCGAGCCGGTAGCGGCCGTATTCCAGCGGCCCGAAGGAGGGTGTCCCGAAGCGCTCGGCCGTGAGATCCAGACTCCCCCGGCGCAGGCTCTCCGCCTGCACGGAGGTGCGATAGGTGTAGCGTCCTTCGTCCTGGTACCAGAGGAACCGGACCCGCTCGCGGAAGAGCTCCGTCCGGAGGCCAGGACGCGAGACTCTCTTGCCGTCCGGACCGACGGCCACGACCTCGAAGGCTGCCGGATGCCCCTCCTCCACCCGGTCGCCGCTGAACTGGGGGCGGATCCCGATGGCGAAGGGCTGGGTGCGCAGGGGAACCGTCAGCGTCTGGCGGGACGGGCGGCCGCCCGGCTCGGCCAGGTCGACGCGGAACAGGGCGCGCAGGGGCCGGGTGGTGTCCGGGAGCGCGGGCAACTTGACCTCGACGCGCGTGGCACCGCTCGCATCGGTGGCCGGGAGGCTGAGGGACTCGGTGCGGGGGGTCGGGGACTCCTGGACGAGACCGAAACGGAACCCCTTGAACGCGGAAAATGGCTCGGGGTCCAGGGCCACGGAGACCTCGGCGGTTCCGGAGAGACCCGCGGCGGGAGGACCGTACAGGAAGCGCGCCCGCACCAGGAGATCGAAGGGCCGCGCCGGGTCGATGGCCGGTGAGGAGCCCTCGACCTCGACCGCCAGCCGCTCGGGCACGAACTCCTCCACCTGCACGCGCAAGGCGCCGACCGGGTCCGACTTCGGGTCTGCGAGGGCCTGCACAGTCCAAGTCCCGAGGGGGGCCGTGGCGGTCAGATAGAGCGGCAGGACGTGGGCGCCGGCCGCGCTGGACTGCACCACCCCGGAGCGGAAGACGGTTCCGTTGGGGCGCAGCACCCGCAGGGTGAGAGGGAAGCCTTCGACCGCGTCGCCCCGGTCGTCCCGCAGCAGCACCGTGAGGTTCACTCGCTCGCCCGGGCGATAGACGCCCCGGTCGGAGTACAGGTACGCGTCGAGGGGTCCGGGTGCTCGACGGCCGCCCACGCCGCGGTCGCTCAGGTCGAGTGCGGGCCGCCCGAGGTTCAGGACCGCGAAATCCCCTTCGGCGCCGTAGGCCACGACGAGCAGGGGCTCGTTGCCGCCGCCAGCCCCGGAGGGTGGGAAGTGCACGCGCCCGTCGGCGTCGCTCGTCGCCCGCCCCAACTCGGCGTTGTTGCGGGCCAGCAGTGCGACACTGGCCCCCGGCACCGGCTTTGCGCTGGCGAGCGAGCGGACGAAGACGTCCACCCCGTCGGGCCCGCGCAGCGTGCTCAGCCCGAGGTCCGTGACCACGAGCCACTGGGTCGCCGGCGTGCTCTGGATCTCGCTCTCCGGCAGGTCCGCGGGCATCGCGGTGAGCACGTAGAGCCCGGGTTTCGGTTTGGGAATCAACTGGCGCACGGGGACGGCCGTCACCACCGAGACATTGCGCTCCAGGCGCACCGCCATCCGCCCTTCCCACAGCCGCTCGCCCTGCGACTCGGCGATCTGGTCCGCTTCGTAGCCTTCCAGGCTGCCGAGTGCCCCCTCCCCCATGCGCGCCACCAAGTTGCGGTCGTTGATGCGATGGACCCGCAGCGTCACGGCGTCCGTATTCACGGTGACCAGGGGGATACCATCTGGCCCGCCGCGCGGCAGGATGAAGGCGTTCCCCCGGAAGGCCGCAAGGGGCGGACGGTCGCCGATCGCGACCTCGCGGGTCTCGGTGCGCTTGAGCACCAGCCCGTCGGCACTCGCAAGCCCCTCGCGCAACGCCACCCGATAGCGGTGCGCGTGCGCGAGCCCACCGAGGCAGAGCTCACGGCCTGCGGCGTCCACGCTGACCGGGGTCGCGGGCTCGACTCGCACGTATTCGTCCCAGCGCGTGCCGCGGGCCTGCTTCAGAGGATTGGAGAGGACCAGGCAGACGCGCGGCTCCTCGCCGTCGGCCTCGACGCGAACACGAACCCACTCGACTCCGACCTTCTGGCGCAACGCCTCCAGCCGCTCCCCGAGACCCGGCGCCGTGCTCCCCTCCGCCCGCAGGGCCCGCAGGGCACCCAGAGCCTCGCGGGGCTGGTCGAGCCGGGTTTCGAACAACTCTGCCATGCGCTCGAGGGCGCGCTGGCGGTCCGCCGTGTCCCCCGCCGCCCGATAGGCCAGCCACGCCGCCTGCAACGCCCGGTCGGCGTCCGGACGCGGCAGGGAGAGCCACGCCTCGCTCAACTGCAGGAACACGGACGGGGCCTCGCGGCCCAGGGTGACGGCAACCTCCAGTTGTGGGAGCGCCGCCTCGACCCGATTCGCCGCGAGGGCCTGCGCCGCCGCCTTGAGCGCTGCGTCGGCTGCCGCCGGGGATGGCTGCGCCGGACGCTTCGCCACCAGCGCCGCGCGGTAGCGCCCCGCCGCGGCCGCCAGTCCCGCCGGCTCGAAGCGAGCGTCCTCCGTCTCCGCCCCGCTCTCCGTATCCTCGGTCTGAGCCAGGGCAGTCGGGGTTGCCAGGGGCAGGGAGACCAGCACCGCAACGAAGGTCAGCCAGAAGCGAGGGGGGGTCATGGGGCACATCCTGGTGAAGGAGCTGATGACGGGCGAGCCCACCTGGAGGGGGTCACGAAGGGGACCGCAAAGGAGTGTTGTCCCTCGGCGGGCCAGAAACAAGGTCCGCCAGGCGGCGAGCGCGAGCCGCGGTTCTCTCGCAAGGACGGTCGCGGTTTTCTCGGAACGACGTCGCTCGTGGCATGCTATGGGCAACGGCCGTTCCCCCGGGAGACCGGGAGAGCGGAGGACGGAGACCGGGACTGGGACGGCACACCTTCGCCGCGAGAGCGACACCATGGGCAACTCCCTGCAGGAGCAGTTGTTGAAGGCCGGCTTGGTGAGCGCGCACCAGGCCCGCCAGACCCGAACCGAAAAGCGCAAGCAGGACCGCCAGCCCTCTCGCGGCACGGGGGACGCCGAGCGGCTCGCCGCCCAGAGGGCGCAGGCGGAAAAGGCCGAGCGCGACCGGGAACTGAATCGCCGGCGAGAGGAAGCGGCGCGGCGCAAGGCCGTGGCCGCGGAGGTCGCGGAGATGATCCGGACCCACGCTCTGCCCCGCGCCCAGGGAGAAACGGCCTACCACTTCGTCGACGGGAAGCTGGTGAAACGGATCTACGTCACCGCCGACCAGCACCGCCAACTCACGGCCGGTCAGCTCGCGCTGGCTCGCCTGGGGCAGCGCTATGAACTGGTTCCGCTCGCCGTTGCGGAGAAGATCCGCTCCCGGGACGAGCGCTTCGTCGTCCCCCCGACCACCCCGGGCAACACGGAGCCCGAGGACGACGCCTACGCGGCGTACCGGGTGCCCGACGACCTCATGTGGTAGGGCGGGACGGGCAGGGTCGGACCCTTACGACCCCGAAGGAACTGCGGGCTCCACCGACTCCCGGTTCTCCTGGGCCGACCCATCGGCCTCCTGGCTCGCCCGGGAGGCTTCGACCCGCAGGCGGTAGGTCAGCACCAAGGCGACCGTCAGGAGCACCGCCTCCAGCGCGAACACCGTCGCATAGGCGTGGAAGGCCGCGCCGCCGGTGACCCACAGCATGCCGTCGACCACGGCGCCCCCCATCACGCTCCCGGCCGCCTTGCCGAGGAGGCTCGCCATCCCCCAGACACCCATCAGCAGCCCCGCCCGGATCGCCGTCGCGAAGGTGGCGATGCCGCCCAGCAGGCCCGCCCCCGCCAGGCCGGTTCCGAGTCCCATCACGGCGACCAGCCCCTGGAACCCCTCAGGGCTCCCGAGGAGCCCGGTCGCGATGACGCCCACGAACACGGCCACCGTGGAGACGAGCCCGACACGCAGGAGCAGCAGGTGCCCGGTGACCCTCAGCAGAAAGGCCCCGGAGAGAAGCATGGAGGTGAGCACTCCCAGGCCCCAGTACGCGGTGAGCCGCGTCGTTTCGCTGACCGACAGCCCCAGCACCAGGGCCCCGTAGGGCTCGAGCAGGACGTCCTGGGCGAGGGTGCCCACGAAGGTGCACACGACCAGGAAGAAGAACCGCCGAACCTGAGGGTCCCCCAGCAGGAACCCCCGCAGGGCCTCCAGGAAAGGCGTCGAGCGCGCCCGGGCCGCGGCCTGGACCGCCTGGTCCGAGCGCCGTTCCTGACCGAGAGCGGCGAGGAGCGTCAGCACGAAGGCCAGGGTCACGGCACCGATACCCGCGGCGACAAGCTTTTCCGGCGCGTAGTCCCGCAGGACCGCCCCGAGCCCCCCGGCGCCCGCCACCAGCCCGAACATGGTGGCCACCTCGTAGAGCGTCAGGGCGCGCGAGCGGCCGCTCCCCTCGAAGCGGTCCGCCACCAGCGCCTGAAAGGCGTTGTGGGCGAGGTTGCGGCCAAAGCCGTACACCACGAACATCAGGACCAGACCGGCCATGAGGAGCAGCCGGCTGCCGGGCGCGGCGGTCATGAGCAGCACCGCGCCGGCGAGTCCGAGTCCCGCGAGCAGGGAGCCGGCGACGATGTAAGGCTCGCGCCGGCGTCCGAAGATGGGGTAGCCGTCCGAGCGATAGCCGAGCCAAACGCGCAGGGGGGCCTCCAGAAGAGGCAGCGCGAAGAGGATCCCCACCAGGGTCACCGGCAGCTTCATCTCCGCGATCATGATCCGGTTGAGCGTGCCACCGGCCAGCGCCCCCGTGATCCCGTACCCGAGGGGGAACGCCGCAAGGCGCAGGGCATCCGTCAGCACACGCATCGTCACCATGTCGTCCCGGCTCCGGGGGTTTCTCGCAGGGCGGCCGCCGCAGCCCGGTCCGCCAGGACCAGGGCACGGTCCTGGCTCACTCGTCCAGCGGGGATGGCGGTGTCCACCCGCGCAAGGCGCGCCAGCATCGCCGCCTTCTCTTCCCCCGTCACCACCCACAGCACGCGCCGGGCCCGATTCAGGATGGGATAGGTCAACGTCATGCGCCGCCGGCCCCCGTAGAGGCCTGTCGGGGAGACGTCCCCGTCGGTGACGGCAAGGGCCGGGTCCCCCGGAACCAGGGAGGCCGTGTGACCGTCGGCCCCCAGGCCGAGGTGCACGAGATCGAGCACGGGCGGCGCACCCGCGAGCTCGCGCAGCGTCTCTGCATAGCGGGCGGCCGCCCCCTGCAGGTCCGGGGACTCCACCGGCATGGCGTAGAGATGCCCCGGGGGGAGTGGGGCGTGCTCGAGGAGGCTCTCCTGCAGGTGGGTCAGGTTGCGGTCCGCGTGCCCCGGGGGGGCCACTCGCTCGTCGACCTGCACCACGTGCAGGTGGTCCCAGGGGAGGCGCCTCCCGGCCAGCGCCCGCAGCATGACCCAGGGGGTCCGGCCGCCGCTCACCGCCAGCACGAAGCGGCCACGCGCGGCCACCGCCGCGCGCGCCTCGTCCGCGATGATCTCGGCCGCACGCTCGGCGACTGCTCCCGGCTCGGCCAGCGTTTCGACCCTGATCACGTCGTCCCGGGAACCGTGGCGGGGAGGGGAATGCTGAGCGCCCTTAGCATAACCCCCCTCCCCACCCGATGGCTCACCCGGCAGCGGCGCTCCAGTACGGCGAGACCAGGCTCGCCGCGTCGTCGGGGGCAATCGCGACCGCCGACTTCCAGGAGTCGACCCCCAACGCGCTCGTGAAGCCCGCCATGGCCTGGACCAGCGAGTCGACTTGGCGGGCCAGGAGCGTGGTGCCGTCGTGGAGCACGACCCGCTCGATCTCACCCGCACCCTTGCCGAACCAGCCGAGAACGGTCACCCGGTCGTCCCCGGCCCCCAGGGCGATCGAGAGGTCGGAGTTCGTGCGGGTCAACCCCAGGTCCACCGGGCGGAATCCTGCCCCGAGGACCAAGCGGTCACCCTTGCCCCCTGCGTCGGAAATCGTGTCGGCACCGTCGCCCGCGCGGAAGTAGTAGGTGTCTGCGCCCCGGTCACCCATCAGGGAATCGCTCCCCGGCCCGCCCCGCAGGACGTCGTCCCCTGCACCACCCCAGAGGGCGTCATCCCCGCGGCCCCCGTCGAGCCAGTCGTCGCCCTTGAGGCCCCAGAGGGAGTCGTTGCCTTCGAGCCCGGCGAGGTAGTTCGCACGGGAGTCCCCGTAGCCCTGGTCCGCCCCCGCCGTGCCCTTCCAGACCGAGGAGTACCCATCCGGCGGCGCGTCCTCGTCCACCACCGGGGGCAGGCTGGCCAGGAGCTCCGCAAGAGAGCGGCTCCCGTCGGTGAAGACGACCTGCTCCACCCCATAACCGATCAGGTCACGGCCCACCTCCCGCAGGGGCACGACGAGGCCCTGCTCCAGAGTCTCGCCCCAGCGCAGCGCGATCGCGGCCCGCCCTTCGTGCTCGGCGCGCTCGACGGTGACTTCGCCGGCGGCTGCCCCTACCTGGACCGTGTCGACCTGGCGAGTGAACGGGACCCTTCGCTGGGAGAGCCAGTCCGTGAGGGTGCCGAGCTCCGCGTCCGGGAGCCAGCGCAGATAGTCGAGCACGCCTTCGTAGTCCCGCCACTCCCCGGTCGGCAGGCCACCCTCCAGCATCCAACTGACGGCGGTGCGAGACACCGCGAGCCCATCGTCCTCCACCACGTCGACCCCCGCCTGACCCGCGAAGAAGTGATACGTGTCGGCGCCCTCTCCCCCGCGCAGCAGGTCGCTCCCTCCTCCACCGGCGAGGACGTCGCCCCCACCGAGTCCTTCCAGCGTGTCGTTGCCTTCACCCCCGTAGAGCAGGTCGGACACCCCCTCCCCGCCCGAGATCCCGTCGTCCCCGCCCCTGCCGTCGACCAGGCTCGGGGCGCTTCCGTAAACCGCCCCCACGTGCTCGGGCAGGTCCGTGCCGTAGATCCTCTCGACCCGTGCGGTCTCCGTGGAGACCGGCACCACGACGGGCAGACCCGAGCCACGGCCGACCTCACCCTCGTAGGCCACGTCCACCACCCGGCGCCGAGAGACGCTGCCCCCGTCAGCCTCGCTGGAGAACCCCCCGAGAGGGTCCAGCACGAGCTCAGCGTGGCGCCGGGACTGCACGTAGGCGACAGCCGCGACCCGCGCGGGCGGCGTGGCGCTCGCCGCGAGGTCGGTCGTCACCACCTCCACGCGATACTCGAACCGGGTGCCCGGCGGGGTACCGGTCCAGGTCCAGTACGCACCTTCGCCCGCGTAGGCACCGGGCACGTCGGGGAAATACCAGCCGTCCTCCGTCTGGATCGGCTCGTAGGGAGGGGTCTCGCAGGCGTAGTGCACGATGGCCACCTCGGTCTCGAGGGGTGCGTCGATGCCCGCCCCCACCCGATTGCCATAGTCCGCCTCCCGGGTGAGCCGCGCATACAGGGCCTGCTCGAACGACTCCCAAACGAGTCGCAGCGGGTCGCCCCCCGGCGGGACAGCCCCCAGCAACTCCTCCAGGGGAACGGACGCGCCGCTCGCCAGTTCGAGCGACCAGCGCGCGGGGTCCGCGAAGTAGTCCCGCACCGTCACCGAGCTTGGCACGGGCTCGCCGCCTCCCCCGTCGCCGGTGTCCGGCGCGGGCGGCAGCGTCCAGCGCAGCAGGAGGTCTTCGCCCACGCGCTCGGCGTCCACGTCGGCCGATACCGTTCCGAGGCCGAGCCGCAGGCGGTTGACCTCCCCCGCGGCGCCCGTGTCCCGGACCAGGTCCTGCCCGGCCCCGAGGAGGTAGAGGTCCGCCCCCTCTCCTCCTTCGAGGGTGTCGTCGCCCGCCCCTCCGTCGAGCCGGTCGGCACCCGCCCCGCCCCGCAGCACATCCCTTCCGCCGTAACCGGAGAGCTGGTCGTCTCCCGCGCCCCCCTCGAGGACGTCGTCGTGGGCGTCGTAGCCCTCGAGGATGTCCGCGGCACTGCTGCCCACCTGGCCGAGGGCCGCCCGGGTCAGTTCTTCCGCCGTCCAGCGGGTCCCGTCGGCCCACTCCACCACCTCGATGGAGGGACCGGTCGAGAACCAGTCGGACACGCGCACCTGGAGCGAGCCGGAGGCATCGGTGAGAGCCAGGTCCGAGCCAACCCGGACGGCGACGATCGAGCCCGCTGGCACGCTGGCGCCGAAGGCGACCGTGTCGAGCCCCTCTTCGTCCTCGATCAGGTCCGTCCCGTCGACGGACTCGAAGCGATAGACGTCGTCCCCCTTGCCGCCGTTCAGATAATCCGAGCCTGCGCCACCCACGAGCACGTCACCGCCGGCCCCGCCCACGAGCGCGTCGTTCTGCGCCTCACCGAGCAGAGAATCGTCGCCGTCCTGGCCGAACAGGGAGTCGCTGCCCGCCCCGCCGAGGAGCGTGTCGTCACCCGTTGCGTCCGCCCCTTCCGGGTGGGTGCGCCACTGATAGCGCACGATGCCCGCCGCGACGGTGGCCTCGTACAGGGTGCGGGAGTCCTCCGCGACGGTCGCGGGACACCGGTCGCCCCAGAGAACGTCGCCGCCCTCGCCACCCTCCAGCCGATCGCTGCCCGCCTCGCCTTCGAGGTGGTCCCCGTCGGCGCCCCCGCGCAGGGTGTCGTCCCCCATCCCTCCGAAGAGGCTGTCCCCTCCCTCGCCGCCCTCGAGGACGTCGTCCCCCGCAAGCGCGGCGTCCACCTCGAGGACGATGCCGTAGTCACCCGGCGCGAACCCGTCATTCCCCACAGGCGCGCGCACCGTGCCGGTCGCTCCATCCCAGAGGCCAAAGAGGCCGGTGGCGTCGCCGAACATCCGGTCTGCGCCCGGACCACCGCCGACGCAATCGGCACCCGCCCCCCCGAGCAGAACGTCGGCGCCGTCCCGGTCGAGGATGAGGTCGTCGCCCTCGTCACCCGTGAGCCAGTCGTTGCCCGCGCCCCCCTGCACCCAGTCCCGCCCCTCGTACCCGAAGACGACGTCGTGCTCCGCACCGCCGTCCAGCCGGTCGCCCCCGCCGCTGCCCTGCAGGACGTCGTTCTGCGACCCACCCTGCATCTCGACCCCCACGCCTTGCACGCCCACCTCCAGGAAGCGCGCGTCCAACACGTCGTCCCCCGAGCCTCCGTGGACGACCGCTCCCAGAGGCGCAGGGCCCCAGACGCCCACCTGGTCGTTGCCCCCGTCGGCGAACACGGCCGGAGTGGCGGCGAACGCGGCGGGGCGCAGGGAATACTCGTCGGCCCCGGCGGTCAGATACACGGCAGAGCCCGGTGCGGCAGGACCGCTCACCGCGACCTGGCCGACGATTCCTCCGTCGTGGGTCTGCAGACCCTCCCCGGTCGCGAGCGCTGCGCTCAGGCTGAACGCAGGGACCGGGAACTGGTCGAGCCCGCCGGTGAAAACCGCGAAAACCGCTGCCTCCCGGGTGCCTTCGGGCACGCTCAGCAGCCACTCCCGGGCGCCCACCTTCGCGTCGGCACCCCGGTAGGCCTCGACCGCGGCTCCCACCAGTTCCACCGGCTCCCCCGCGGCCCCGTCGAGGGTCAACCGCAGCGTCTGGCCACCGGGCGCCGCTGCGTAACGCAGGGTCACGGTGTAGGGCAGCACCAGTTCCGGCGATGCGTTGGCAAGCGCCTGCATCGCGCCCTCCAGGGCCAGGCCTCCCGTGCCGGGAGACGCCTGGAGACCCTGCCCGGCCTGCTCCAGCAACCCCCGCACCTCGAGCAGGAACCCGCGTAGCGCCTCCGCACTCGCCCCGAGTGTCGCAAGGTGTCGGCCAACGATCTCCCGGTACTGCTCCGCGGCAGCGCAGCTCACGTCGCCCTGCCAGGCCAGGAGACCCCGCGGGTCGTCGACCCGATACCCCACAACGGCGTTGGCGACGCTGGCTGCCAGACCTACCAGATGTTCCCCCAGCGCGCCGGCGACGTCGCTGGACAGCACACTGCCCTCGGTCCCGAGGAAGTCCGCCACCGACTCCGCCCCCGCCCGGGCCAGGTCCAGGCCGAAAATCAGGGGGTCCAGCCCTCTCTCCTGGGCCCGCTGCCCCAGGAATTGCAGCGTGTCCCCCAGCCAGTCCTCACCCCCCGCGAGGTGTTGGTAGAGTTCGGCACGGGTAGCCTCGTCGCCGCCGAATCCGAGCCCCTGCATCACCGCCCCGACCCGGGTCACGAACGCCTCGGTGGACGCCCCTTCCACGGCCGCCACCCAGAGTCCGGCCCGGAGCAGGGCGTCCCCCCGCGGGCCCGCGACCAGGGCGGCGATCTCCGCATCGAACGAGCCCTCGGGCATCACGCCATCCGCCACCATGCGAAGCATGGACTCCGTCCCGGCCCGGTCTCCCGAGCCCAGCAGGTCAGCGATGCCCGCCGCCAGCACGAGCGCCGCACCCACCCCAAGGACTGTGGCGTTGCCCACGGTGCCGCCAACGAAGCTGATGGCGCTGCGCACCAGGCTCCAATTCGAGAGCGCCAGCAGCCCGAACTGCGCCGCAAAACCCGCGTCGTCGTAGCCGCCGGACTGTTTGAAGTTCTCGATGAACGCGTCCGCAAGCCTCGCGATGTCCGCTGCCGGCGCCACGGCGAGCGAGAGCACGAGCCCGCCGGCCAGTCGCAGCCCGGACTCCAGCGCCGTGAAGTCCTTGTCGTTGAAGAGCCCCCCCAGCGTGGCCGCCACCCACTGGCCGTCGGCGAGGTCCAGGTATGCGGGAGAAGCCGGTCTCGCACCGGACAGCAGCGCCTGCACGCCACCGGCCGCGCCCGCGGCTGCGTACAGCGTGTCCAGCGTGTGCGCCGTCAGGAAATCGAGGGTCGGCGTCGAGCCCGGACCCAGCACGAGCTCCTGCGTATTTCCCCCCACGTGCCCATCTCCGATTCGGGTGACGATGTCGCCCCGCACGAAGAAGTGCGCCGTGTCGACGTCGGAAAAGACCTGGTAGGAATAGCGTTCCAGCGGCCCCGCCGCGAGCTCGCTCGAGTGCTGCGCCAGCGCCTCGATTCCGCCCAGGGAGTTGAAGGTGGTGAGGGTGATGTCGGGGGAGACGACCGGCTGGGACGCTCGCCTCAGCGCTTCGCGATAGGAGTAGCTGAACTCATAGGCAGCATACTGCGCGAGGGCACCACCGAGGGAATGGCCGGTAAAGTGGATCGTGCCCAGCGTAGCGAGACCGCCAAGCTCTCCCAACAACACGTCACGGTGATGCTCCCACTGATCCCATCCCAACCGGACATCTGCATAAGCGTCCTGCAGGTCTTCCGTTCCAGCGAACGCCACGACGAAGTCGAATCGGCCCGTCGCCTGGCCATCGGCATCCAGTACCGCGCGCTCATAGATAGTGACGCGTAGGCCGGTTGCGGGGTCTACGATGCTGCTTCCCGGGCGGCGAACGAATCCTTCCGCAGGCAGCAGGTCATTGACGTCACCGTACGCCTCGCGGCTCGCATCCAGCGCAATCTGGTTGAGGACGTCCCTGTCCATCTGATTTGCCTCCTTGGCATAACTCCAGTACCCGAAGGGTCCGCGTTCGCGGCCTGTTCTGACCCATGTTACGAGCGTAGCCGAAAGCCACACGGCATCCATCAGGAGAAACGGCGGGGTGTCCGGTCACACCATGACTGACGACTCCCGGCAACACCCGCCGCAGCAATCCATCACCTCGATTCCAGATGTAGAGTCCTGCGTCCCCCGGACCCCACTGTCCGGCACCACGATGATGCGCAAAGAGCACCCCATCGCGCCACGGAACGACGTGTCCAAGCCCGAACGACAGGCTGGGCAGATAAGGCATGCATTCCTTTTCCGTCCGTCCGTCTGGCGCAAGCCACCACATCGGCTCGCATCCTTTGCGGCTCCATTCGATGGTGGAACTCTGGTTGATGAATCTCGCCAGGAGATAGGCTCCGCGATACGGCGCATAGTGCACGTGATAGGCCTGCCTCCGCTCTACGGGCAGTTCGACCACTGCGTGGTCCGAACCACGGACCAGCCGGATCGAATTCCTGTCCGTCCACTCCTCACGCTCTGGCCTTCCGAGGTCCAGCACACCGTCCCCGCCCCGCAGAGGTTTCACCTGCTTGCCTGCAGTCTTGTAGGCTGCGTGGTCGAAGAACCCGCAGGTCAGGGGATTGAATTTCACGTCCGGAGCCGCATCCACCTCCTGCTTCGTCTTCCACGGTGTATGGACCTCTTTTCCGAGCTCCCCCGCGTAGCGCTTCTCCTCACCCTCCTCGTGCGCGGCGTAAACCACGCGACCGTCAGCGACGCAGAGCAGGCTCTGCACGTCCCTTCGATAGACGGTCGTCTTCCGTTTCGGGACGTCGAAGATCATCAATGCTTGCCGCAGCTTTCCGAAATCCCTGCCCTCGCGAACGGTCTCACCACCCAGAAACAGCACGCGGTCGTCGTCGAGCCAGTACATCTGCCGGTCGGCCACGGGCGTCCTCGAGTCGATCAGCGTGAAGCCGGGCGCGACGCGGGTGTCGAGATAGCGTTTGCCGGCGAGCGTCAGGGCCAGGACGAGCGCAATGCCCAGGCTCAGCCAGACCTTCTTCGGAAGGGACTCAACGGTCATTTGCAAAAAACCCGGTCGTCGTGGGCACCAACGCTCACCTCTCCCTCAGGCTCTCGTCGCGGTAGCGCAGCAGCGGCTCGAGAAAGAAGGAAATCAGTCGCCGGTCCCCCGTTCTGACCTCGATGGCCGCGGCCATCCCCGGCGTCAGAGGGACCCTGCTGCCGCCGGCCTCCAGGTACTGGGCGTCGAGCGCGACCCGAAGGGCATAGGCCAGACCCTGGCGCTCGTCCCCGACGGCGTCCGCCGACACCCGCGCCACCCGGCCGTGCAGCGTTCCGTAGCGGGTAAAGGGGAACGCCTCGAGCTTGACCACGGCCTCCTGCCCCTCGCGCACGAACCCCACGTCGCGATTTGCGAGCCGCCCCTCCACCTCCATCTCCACCCCCTCGGGCACCACCACCATCACCGGGGAGGTCGGGGTAACGACAGTGCCGGCGCCCGGGACGGCGAGTTGTTGCACGAGCCCCGCAACCGGGGTCCGGACGCTCCGCTGGGCCAGGCGGTGCTCGGCCTTCCGGCGTTCCTCCTCGAGCCCCGCGACCCGCCGCTCCGCCTCCTGCATGCGGGCGAGGACGTCACGTCGAAACGCCGCCTCGAGGGCCCCCCGCCGCTCCTCCGCCAGGCGCACCGAAGCCTCGAGCTCCCCCAGCCGCGCCCTCTGCGCCCGAAGTTCCCCCTCCGCCTCCAGCCGGCCCTGCTCGACCTCGAGATAGGCGTGCTCGGCCGCGAGCTTTTTCTCGGCAAGCCGGCGGGCCGCCTCGGCCCTTCGCGCCAAGAGAGGCACGCTCGCCGCGAGTCCCTTCACGCGCTCTGCCAGCGCGCTCAGCTCTGCCCGCGCCCGCTCGGCCGCCTCGGCATGGGTCCGGGCCTCGGCCCTGTGGGCTTCCCACTCCCCGGCCAGGCGCTCCCGCTCGAGCCAATCGACCTCATCGCTTTCCCACTGGAAGTCTTCCGCCGGGACGTCGCGACGCACCGCGTCCCAAAGCACTCCCAGCCGCGCCCTTTCCCCCCGGGCCAGACGGAGCTCGTGGCCCAGCCGGTCCCGGTCCGCCTCGGCGTCCGTGGGGTCCAGCTCGAGCAGCACCTGCCCCGCCTCGACCCGGTCTCCCTCGGCCACCGCGACCGCGCGAACGACCCCCTGCTCGGCAACCTGGACGCGCTTCACCTCGCCCCTCGGCACCAATTTGCCCGGCGCCACTGCGACCTCGTCCACCCGCCCCCAGCTCGCCCACGCCACGGCCACCACGAGCAGCAGGGCGACCGACGCGGCCGTGGCACGGGCCAGGGGGTGAGGGGGTGAGGACTCCACCTCGAGGAGCGCGGGCAGAAAAGCCTCGACGGCGACCGGCTTCATGTCCCCGTCACCCCGCTGTCTGGTACGCGTAGAGGCTTGCGTACCGTCCGCCTGCGCGGACCAGCTCCGCGTGGGGTCCCACCTCGACGACGCGCCCCCCGTCGATCACCACGATGCGGTCCGCCTGGCGCACGGCACTCAGCCGGTGGGCGATCACGATGACCGTGCGGCCTCGGGCGATGAACCGCATATTGGACTGGATCACCCTCTCGCTCTCGTAGTCGAGGGCGCTCGTCGCTTCGTCGAAGATCAGGATCCGCGGGTCCGTCGCCAACGCCCGTGCGATCGCGATGCGCTGGCGCTGACCGCCCGAGAGCGAGCGGCCCTGCTCGGCAATGAGGGTCTCGTAACCCTGGGGCATGGCAAGGATGAATTCGTGAGCACCCGCCAGTCGTGCGACGTGCACCACCCGGTCGAGAGGCATCCCGGGGTCCGCGAGCGCGATGTTCTCCCGCACGGAGCGGTTGAACAGCACGTTCTCCTGGAGGACCACCCCCACCTGGCGACGCAGCCACAGGGGGTCGACCTGCGCCAGGTCGACGCCGTCCACCCGGACCCACCCGCGCTCCGGGACGTGCAGGCGCTGCACCAGGCGCGCGAGGGTGCTCTTGCCCGAGCCCGAGGGCCCGACCACCCCCAGGACTTCGCCGGGTGCGACCTCGAGCGTCACGTCCTCCAGCACGCGGGGGCTGTCCGGGCGGTAGCGGAAACCCACGCGCTCGAAGGAGACCCGGCCGGCGATCCGCGGGCGCGACCCCGTCGTGGACACACTCGTCTCCTCGGGGACGTTCAGGACGTCCCCCAGGCGGGCCACGGACACACCCACCTGCTGCACGTCCTGCCAGAGCTGGACGAGCCGCAGGACCGGTCCCGTCACCCGCCCGGCGAGCATGTTGAAGGCCACCAGCTCGCCCACGCTGAGGGCTCCTTCCATCACCAGCCGTGCGCCGAGCCAGAGCGTCACCACGGTCACCACCTTGCCCACGAGCCCCGCCGCCTGGCCGGCCACGTTCCCGAGTTGGCCGGCGCGGAAAGAAGCGCGCACGTAGGCCGCGAGCTGGTCCTCCCAGCGGCGCCGGAAATGGGGCTCCACGGCCATGGCCTTGACCGTCTCGATGCCGGAGACGGCCTCCACCAGGAAGGCCTGGTTCTCCGCCCCCCGCGTGAAGCGCTCCTCGACCCGGGCCCGGAGGGCCGGGGTGATCGCCGCCGAGAGCAGGGCGTAGACCGGCAGGCTGGCCAGCACGACCCCGGTCAGCGCGCCGCTGTACGTCGCCATCAGGGCGAGGAACACCGTCGTGAACAGGAGGTCCAGCAGCAGGGTCAACGAAGAGCCGGTGAGAAAGGCGCGCACGGGCTCCAGCTCACGCACGCGGGCGACCGAATCCCCGACCCGCCGGGATTCGAAATAGCTCATGGGAAGCGCCAGCAGGTGACGGAAGACCCGGGCACCGAGCTCGGCGTCGACGCGGCTCGTGGTGTGGGAGAAGAGATAGGTGCGCAGGGCGGCGAGCAGCGCCTCGAAGAGCGACGCGGCGAGCAGCCCCGCGGCCAGCACGTCCAGGGTCGTGAGCCCCCGGTGGGCGAGGACCTTGTCCACCACGACTTGGAAGAACAGCGGCGTGGCGAGCCCCAGGAGCTGCAGGAAGAGGGAGGCGACCAGGACCTCCGCGAGCAGGCCCCGGTATTTCAGCAGCGTGGGCACGAACCAGCGCAGCCCGAAGCGCACCGGCTCACCCGTCAGCCCGGCCCGGCGGGCCACGAGGACAAGTCCCCCGGCCCAGCGGCTTGCGAGACCTGCAGGGTCGACAATCTCGGGCCCGGTCGCGGCGGGGTCCTGAATGAGGACCCGCTCGCCCTCGGCCTTCGCGATCACGAAGAAGCCCCCGTCGCGGCCGACGGCGATGGCCGGCAGGGGCAGCCGCCCGAGCGCGGCGGGCTCCACCGTCAGCGCGCGCGCCCGCAGACCCAGCAACTTCAGCGCCCGCAGCACCTCCAGCGTTCCGGAGGGGCGGTCCACGGGAGCCAGCTCGTGGGCCAGCACCGCGGCGTCGGCGACCACCCCGTGGAGCCTCGCCACCAGTGCCACGCACTGGAACGCGGGGTCGAGCCCGCCTGCCCCTGCCCTTTCCACACCCCCTCCCTGGCTGCCGCACTGCTCCCTGGGTGCGCCCTTGTAGCCCCCCCTCGCGGCAGGGTCAATCGGCCGGAACCTTCACAACCCATTGAAACGACTGGATTTCAAAAAAGACCGGACCCCGTGTCAAAGATTTCCCAAACAACGGACCAAAAGTCTCGACTCCGAGACGTTCCCCTGGACCACGGGACACGGGGCGCGCGAGGCAGGAAGCAGGAAGCAGGACGCAGGAAGCAGGAAGCAGGAAGCAGGAAGCAGGAAGCAGGACGCTACTGCAGACGCCGGCGGAAGAGCCACGTCGCAATCGCCATGGTGACGACCCCGATCACGGCCATCGGCCAGAACTGGGGCCAGAGCTCTCCGGGCGTGAGGTCCTGCAGGAACACGCCTCGCGCGACGACGAGGAAGTAACGCAGCGGATTCACGTAGGTGAAGTACTGCACTGCCTCGGGCATGTTCGAGAGGGGCGTGGCGAATCCGGAGAGGATCACGGAGGGCACGACGAAGAGGAACGCGCCGAGCAGCGCCTGCTGCTGCGTCCGGGAGAACGAGGAGATCATGAGCCCCGTTCCCACGGACGAGAGCAGGTAGAGAAGAGTGCCCAGGTAGAGCATCGGCACGCTGCCGATGAGCGGGATGCGGAACCAGACCGTCGCCACCAGCACCAGGATCGTGGCGCCCACGAGACCCACGACGAGGCCCGGCAGCACCTTCCCGACCAGAATCTCGACCGGGCGGAGCGGAGTCACCAGCAGTTGGTCGAAGGTCCCCTCCTCCCGCTCGCGGGCGAGCGAGAGGGCGGTCACGAGGGTCGACAGGATCAGGGTGATGGTTCCCACCAGCCCGGGCATGAAGAACCATCGGCTCTCCAGATTCGGGTTGAACCAGCTGCGCACCTCGATGCGGGCCGGGATCCCGCCCTGGCCGTGCGCGAGCCGCCAGGCCTCGTTGAAGTCCTGCACGATGCTGGCCACGTAGTTGACCGAGATGAGAGCGGTGTTGGAGTTGCGCCCGTCGACCGCCAATTGCACCTTCGCCCCGCGGCCCGCGAGCAGGTCGCGACCGAAGTCCTGCCCGATGCGCAGGACCAGCGTGGCACGCCGGGAATCGATGACGCGCGCGATGTCGTCCTCCCGCGTGAGCCGGGCGACCTCCTGGAAGGCGCGCGCCCCGGTGAACCGCGCGATCAATTCGCGCGCGGGCTCCGAACGGTCCTGGTCGAGAACCGCGACGGGAACCCCCGACAGGTCGAAGGTTGCGGCATAGCCGAAGACGAGCCCCTGCACGAGCGGCGGAACGAGAAGCGACATGCGCCCGCGGGGGTCCATCCAGAGCGCGAGGAGCTCCTTCCAGAAGAGCGTCAGCACCCGGGTGAGCGTCCTCACAGGCGGGTCCGGGTGACACGCCAGGTGAGGCCGAGGAAGCCCGCGGCCATCGCCGCGAGCGCCGCAGCGTTGGGCAGGATCACGCTCCACACGTCCCCGGCGAGGAAGACAGTGTGCAGGATGGAGATGAAGTAGCGCGCGGCGACCACGTAGGTGATGCCCCGCACCGGGGCCGGCATGCTGCCGATGTCGAAGATGAAGCCGGACAGCATGAAGGCGGGCAGGAAGGTCACCACCATCGCGATCTGCGAAGCGGTGAACTGGCTGCGCGTCTTCGTGGAGATGAGGAGCCCCATTCCGAGGGAGGACAGCAGGAAGAGCGAAGAGGCGGTCAGCAGGACCCAGAACGACCCGACCAGGGGCGCGTGGAAGAGCCACACGGCCATTGCCACCGAGAGGGCGAAGCCACCGAGCCCCAGGACGAAATAGGGGACCACCTTCGCCAGCAGGATCTCACCCCCCGTGACGGGCGTCGCCAGCAGGGCCTCCATCGTGCCCCGCTCCCACTCGCGCGCCACGACGACCGCGGTCAGCAGGGCGCCGATGAGCGTCATGATGATGGCCACCAGTCCGGGCACCAGGAAGTACCGGCTGTTGACCTCGGGGTTGAACCAGATCCGCTGCTCGATCGCGACCGGCTGCTCGAGCTCCGCGCCCGCCTGCCTCGCCTGCTGCTCGAGCCACGCCTGCCATGCGCCGCGCACGTATCCCTCGACCAGGCGCGCGGTGTTGGCGTCCACCCCGTCCACGATGAGCTGGATGCGGGCGCCATCCGGGCGGTTCAGGCGCCGGGCGAAATCCCCCCGCAGGAGCACGATCGCGCTCACTTCGCCGGCGAGCAGGGCCCGCTCCGCGCTTGCCCGGTCCGCCATCACCTGCGGGCGAAACCAGGCGGAGCTCTCGAAGGCCCCGAGGAAGCTCGCCGAATCGAGCGTCGGCTGCTCGGCGACGAAGGCGATGGGAACCGCCCGGGCGTCGAGCGAAACGCCGTACCCGAACAGGAAGAGGAGCAGCAGCGGAAGCAGGAAGGCGATTCCGATGCTGCTCGGGTCGCGCAGGACCTGCAGCCCCTCCTTGCGCATGAGAGCGAGCACGCGGCGCCTGCGAGTCCCGGGGGGCGGCGCTGGCGTGCTCATGCGCGCGGGTCCGGCCTTCCGGACACCAGGCCCACGAAGACGTCCTCCAGGGTCGGGTCGGGCAGCGCCGGCGAGCGGAAGCGCTCCTTCAGCCCCTCGGGGGAGTCCTCCGCCTCGACGCGGCCGGCGTACACGATCCCCATGCGGTCGCAGTACTCCGCCTCCTCCATGAAGTGCGTGGTCACCAGCACCGTGACACCCCCCGCCGCCAGCGTGTTGATGCGCTGCCAGAATTCCCGCCGCGCGAGGGGATCGACCCCCGAGGTAGGCTCGTCGAGGAACACGATCTCCGGTCCGTGCATCAACGCCGCCGCGAGCGCCAGCCGCTGCTTGAAGCCGAGCGGCAGGTCGCCGGCGGCCCGCCCCCGGTAGGGACCGAGCTCGAACTCCTCCAGCACGGCCGGGATGCGCCTGCGCCGCGCGCGCCACCCGAGCCCGTACACGCCGGCGAAGAACTGGAGGTTCTGCTCCACGCTCAATTGCTGGTAGAGGGAGAACCGCTGGGACATGTACCCGACCCGGCCGCGGACCTTCGAGGGTGCGTGCGCGAGGTCGAGACCCAGCACCCGGGCCTCACCCTCGCTCGGGGGCAGGAGCCCCGTCAACATCTTCATGATCGTCGACTTTCCGGCCCCGTTCGGCCCGAGCAGGCCATAGACCTCCCCGGCGGGGATCCGCAGGCTCACACCGCGCACGGCCTCGAAGCGGCCGAATCGACGGACCACGTCGCGCAGCTCGATGACGGCGGTCCCCCCGGCCGGCGAAGGGGCCAGCGGGATCTCCCGGGCAAGGGCGGAAGACCCCACCGGCCCGCTCGCCCTCGCCGCAGGACTCTCTCCCCCCGCCCCCGCCGGCCCTCCGGGCCGTTCGGCCAGCAGGGCGAGGAAGGCGTCCTCGAAACGCGGGGCCACCGGCTCGGCCTGCACCTCCCCACCGCCCGGCAGGGGCAGGGAGACCGCCCCCCGACCCTCTGACACCAGCAGCCGGATGCGCCCGCCCTGCACCGTCGCGTCCAGCACTCCAGGGAGCGCCGCCGCCCGCTGGCGCAGCGCCCGCGCGCCGCCCCCTGCCGTCGGCAGGGCCCAGGTCCGCCCATCGACGCGCTCGCGAAGCTCGGCCGGGCGGCCCCGGTCGAGGATGCGGCCGCGGTGCATCAGCAGCACCTCGTCACAGCGCTCGGCCTCGTCCAGGTACGCCGTGCTCACCAGCACCGAGGTCCCGCTCGCCACCTGCTCGCCCACAATCGCCCAGAGCTCGCGGCGCGCCACCGGGTCGACCCCGACCGTCGGCTCGTCGAGGAGCAGCAGCTCGGGCGGGTGCACGAGGACGCAGGCGAGGCCGAGCTTCTGCTTCATGCCGCCGGACAGGGCGCCGGCCAGGCGGCGGGGAAAGGGGGCAAGGCCGGTGGCTTCCAGCAGGGCGTCGACGCGCTCCGCGCGGCCGGGGCCGGCCACCCCGTGCAGGTCCGCGTAGAGCAGGAGGTTCTCGCGGACGGTCAGGTCCTCGTACAGACCGAATCGCTGGGGCATGTACCCGATCCGGGCGCGCAGGCAGGGCCCGTCCACGGCCGGGTCCAGCCCGAGCACCCGCACCTCACCCGCGTCCGCGACGAGCAGACCGGCGCACAGGCGCATCCAGGTCGTCTTGCCCGCACCGTCCGGGCCCACGAGCCCCGTCACCCGCCCGGGGGCGAGGGCCGCGGTGACACCCTCGAGGGCGACGACGCGCTCCCGGCCCGAGAGAAAGGCCTTGACGACGCCCGTCAGCTCGACGACGGGGGGCGCCGGGCCCACGCTCAGGGTCCCCCGCCGGACCCCGTCGCGAGTGACGACCCCGACGGCCCAGGCGCGCCGGCCCCCGGTCCCGGTCCCGACGCGCCGTCCGGGGCGGACGCCGAGGTGAGGGGGATCCGGACGGTAGCGGGCATCCCGAGGCGCAGCTCCCCGGCGCCCTCAGACACCAGCACCCGCACCTGATAGACGAGGCTGCTGCGCACGTCGGTCGTCTGCACGCTCTTCGGCGTGAACTCGGCGCTGGGAGACACGTAGCCGACCCGGCCCCGGTACACCTTGCCCGGGAAACTGTCCGTGGAGACCTCGGCCAGGGCTCCGGGCCGGATGCGGCCGAGGTCCGGCTCCGAGACGTAGGCCCGCACCCACAGCGGGTCGGTCAGGGCGAGGGTAAGCACCGGCCGCTGGGGGCTCGCCACGTCGCCGGGCTCCAGGACCCGCGCCTGGATCGTCCCGTCCGAGGGGGCCAGCAGGCGGGCATCCTCCAGGTCCTTGCGGGCCGCCGCCACGGCAGCCTCCGCGGCCCGGACCCGGGCCCGCGCCGCGGCCACGACCTCCTGCCGCGGGCCGAGCACCACCAGGCTCACGTTCGCCTCCGCGGCGTCCACCTTGGCCGCGGCGGTGTCGAGTGCGGCCCGGGCGTCGTCCCGGCTCTGCGGGCTCGCGAGCTTCTCCCGGACCAGGCGCTCGATGCGCTGAAAGCTCAGCTCGGCCTCCCGTTGGGAGGCGCGCGCGGCGGCGAGCTCGGCCCGGGCCCGAAGGATCTCCTCGGGGCGGCTGCCGCGCTCGAGCTCGAGGAGCTGCTGTCGGGCGGCCTCGAGCTCCGCCTCCCGCCCCATCAGGCCCGCCTCGAGCCTCACCGGGTCGAGCTCGGCCAGCAGGTCGCCCCGCCGCACGGCGTCCCCCTCCTCGACGAGGACCCGGCGGACACGCTCCTGCACGGTGAACGCGAGCTCCACCTCCCGCAGGTCCACGTTCCCATACAGGGTGAGGACGTCTCGAGGGCGGTCCGCGGGGTGCAGGTAGCGATAACCCAGCACCGCACCGGCGGCTGCAGAAAGCAAGAGGACGGCGACGGCGATGCGTCGGTTCATGGGGAATCCCCGCACGGGGTGGGTCGGCCTGCGGCCAACGGGACTGGGACGGCCCGGGCCAAAGGGCCCGGGGCATCGAGGGGCATCGGTCTACCCATGGGAAGCGAGCGATTGCCCGCTCAGTCGAGCTCCGGTGTGCCGAGGACGTTGTCGAGCCAGGCCAGCGCGAGTCGGGCGGCGAACTCGGCCCGCTGCCCGAGCAACGTACCGAGGTGGCTCGCGCCCTGCAAGCGGATGACGTCGGCGCGCAAGCGGCGGGCCATGGCGATCCCCACATTGGTGGGGACCTGGTCGTCACTCTCGCCGAGCACCGCAAGCACCGGCACGCTGGGCGTCGAGACCCGCACACCCTCCCACAGCGCACGCATCACCGCCCCCGACTCGTCGCGCCAGCGCTCCGGAAGTCCGTCGAAAGGCCGCGGGTCGGCATCGGGCAGCGCCGCCAGGGTCTCCGCGACCCCACGGGTACTCCAGGGCACCACGTCCGGAAACCGCACCGGCTGACGCGGCCAACCCGGGGTCCCCGCGTGGGGCACCCCGCTCACCAGGACGAGGGCAGAGGCCGGCGCGCGGCTCGCCGCGGCCAGGGCGAGCGTGGCACCGAGGCTCGCACCGACGAGAACGCTGTCACCCCCCGACTGGGCGAGGGCCGACAGCACCTGGGCGGCATAGTCCGAAAAGGTGGTGGCGGCGATCCCGCCCCGGGACGGCTCGAGGTCCAGGGCCGACACCTCCCAGCCGGCGGATTCGAACACGGGACGCCAGCGCACCCACTCCCAAGCGCCCGCGCCGCTCCCAGGAACGAAGACTGCCCGCCGAGAGCCATTCATCCGCACGGATGTTCGCAGAAGCCGTGCCCGGGCGCCAAGCGCCCCGGGCACGGTGGTATCGCTCTTACTTCAGGGAGGCGTAGAAGGCCGCCATGTCAGCGAAATCCTGATCGCTGCCGGTGGCAAAGCTCTTCATCATCGGGCTGGGGCGGCTTCCGTCCTTGTACGCCTTCATCGCCGCGACGAACTTGTCCGCGGGCATGCCCGCCAGCTTCGGGTTCGGGCCCATGCCCTCGCCGTTGGCACCGTGGCAGCCACCGCAAGAGGCGGCCTTCGCCTTACCGGCAGCGGCGTCACCGGCAGCACTGGCGCTGATCGCGAACGCAGCCATCGCAACGGCCGCAACAATCGCAAGCTTCTTCATGATTTCTCCTCCAGAACAGGATACCGGGGATACTGGCCGGCGGGGCGGATAGTATCCGAAGAGACCATCAAAAAGCACAAACCTGGGTCATTCTTTCTGAGGCGCATCAGGATTCGCTGTCACGGCCCCCCCCCTCGGCGGGGGCGGAGGCAGGGGCAACGCACGCTCAACGGTACGACCGCATCTGTCCCACCAGCACGCCCTGGACCTGCACCCGGTCCGGCGAATACTCCAGAGGCGCCAGCGCCGCGTTCGCGGGATGCAGCACCACGACGCCGGGGCGTTGCTCGATGCGCTTGAGCGTGGCCGCCTCGCCGTCGATCAGGGCCACCACGATTTCGCCGTTGCGGGCGTGCTCCCGGGACTCCACGACGATCCAGTCGCCGGCGAGGATCCCCTCTTCCACCATGGAATCCCCGCGGACCTCCAGCGCATAACAGCGCCCTCCGCCGTGCAGCCGCTCCGGCACCTCGACCGGCTCGGGATTCGAAAGCGCCTCGATCGGGCGGCCCGCGGCGATGCGCCCGAGCAGGGGCAATCGCCCGGGGCCTTCACCGCTCTCGCGCCGCAGACGCACGCCCCGATGCCGTCCGTCCATGCGCTCGACGAGCCCTCCCTCGATGAGCCCCTGCACGTGCTTGTGCATGGACCCCCGGGAGCTCACGCCCATCGCGCGGCAGAGCTCGTCGAGGCTCGGGGGCGGGAGACCCTGAGCTTCCCGATCCTCGAGGCAGGCGTGGATGTCCCGCTGCCGGCGGGTCAGTGCAGCGATCTGGGGGCGCAGGCTCACGAACGCTCTCCTTCTTGATGGTCACCCGCCAGGGCGAGCGCCTGGCGGGCGGCAACTCTCCGTACGGACAATGATAGAGAACGTATCGAAAACGGGCAAACTCCTCTCACCCGCTACGGGTCCCACGCGCGGCACTGGTGCCCGCGCACCCGCACGGATACCCTGTCGGTCCGCGTTCCGAGTCACCGCCCATGAAACGTCACGACCAGCCCTCTGCCGAGGCCGGGTCCAGCCTCGAGCTCCTGCGCAACATCGGCGTCATCGCCCACATCGACGCGGGCAAGACCACGACCACCGAGCGCATCCTCTATTACACGGGCCGCATCCACCGCATGGGGACGGTCGACGACGGAAACACCGTCACCGACTGGATGGACCAGGAGCGCGAGCGCGGCATCACCATCGTTTCCGCAGCCGTCACCGCCGAGTGGCGCGGGCACCGCATCAACCTGATCGACACGCCGGGCCACATCGACTTCACGGCCGAGGTCCAGCGCTCCCTGCGAGTGCTGGACGGCGGCGTCGTGGTCTTCGACGCCGTGCAAGGGGTGGAGCCCCAGAGCGAGACCGTGTGGCGGCAGGCGGACCGCTTCCGGGTTCCGCGCATCTGCTTCGTCAACAAGATGGACCGCGTGGGCGCGGACTTCGCGCGCACGCTGCACATGATCGAGACACGCCTCGGCGCGACCCCCGTCGCGCTGCAGCTTCCCATCGGGGCCGAAGCGGCGTTCGAGGGAGTCGTCGATCTGGTCGAGGGCCGGGCCTTGCGCTGGCGCGACGAGCTCGGGGCGGAGCCGGAGCACGGGGAGATCCCGCCGGAGCTGCAGGCGGCCGTCCGTACCGCCCGCGCCGCGCTCATCGAGCGGGTGGCCGAGACCGACGACGACCTCCTCGCGCTCTATCTGGACGGTGTCGAGCCGACCCGCGAGCAACTGATGGCGGCCCTGCGCCGGGCGACCCTCTCCGCCCGGCTGTTCCCCGTGCTGTGTGGGGCGGCCCTGCGCAACCGCGGGGTACAACCGGTACTGGATGCGATCGTGGACCTGCTGCCCTCGCCCCTCGACATCGGCGCCGTCCGGGGCACGAGGCCGCGGGACGGGGGCGAGGAAGAGCGCCGTCCCGACGAGCACGAGCCGATGGCGGCGCTCGTGTTCAAGATCGCCGCCGACACCTACTCCGGACACCTCGCCTACGTGCGGGTCTACTCCGGGAGGCTGAAGGCCGGCTCCACCGTGCTCAACGCCACCCGCGACCGTCGCGAGCGCGTCGGGAGGCTCGTGCGCATGTACGCCGACCAGCGCGAGGAGTTGGAGGCCATCGGCGCGGGGGACATCGGCGCCGTGATCGGGATGAAGGGCGTGTTCACCGGCGACACCCTCTCACCCCCCGAGCACCCCATCGTACTGGAGAGCATCGCATTCCCGGAGCCCGTCATCCGCGTCGCGGTGGAGCCGCGCAGCATCGCGGATCACCAACAGATGCAGGCTGCACTGCGGTCCCTCGCGGAAGAAGACCCGACGTTCCGCGTCACCGTCGACGAGAGCACCGCCCAGACCCTGGTCGCGGGGATGGGTGAGCTGCACCTGGAGGTCCTGCTCGACCGGGTGCGGCGCGAGCACGGGGTGCGCATCAACGTGGGCAAGCCGAGGGTGACCTACAAGGAGACGATCACCATGCCGGTCGCGCGGGCCGAGGGAACGCACATCCGCCAGACGGGGGGCCACGGCCAGTACGGACACGTGGTCCTCGACCTCGCGCCCGGCGAGCGGGGCTCCGGACTCGTGTTCCAGAACCGCGTGAACCCGAAAGTGATCCCGCACTCGTTCGTCCCCGCCATCGAGCAGGGCGTGCGCGACGCGGCCGAGAGCGGGCCGTTGGGCGGCTATGCCGTCACCGACCTGCGGGTCCGGGTGGTGGACGGCTCGTGGCACGAGGTGGATTCGACCGACATCGCCTACCGGGCGGCGGCGGCCCACGCCATGCGTGAAGGACTGGAGAAGGGCCTGCCGACGCTGCTGGAGCCGATCTTCCGGGTCGAGGTGATGGTCCCCGGGGAGTACGCCGGGGACGTCATGGGCCAGCTCGCCGCGCGGCGTGTCGCCATCACCGGCACGGAAATGGCGCCCGGCGGGGCGCAGGTCATCCGCGGGGAAGCACCCCTCGCCGAGATGTTCGGTTACGCCACCGACCTGCGCTCAGCGACCCAGGGTCGCGGGGTGTTCTCCATGGAGTTCGTGCACTACGCACCGCTCGATCCGGCCCTCGCCCGCAAGGTGCTGGGACTCGCCTGAGCAGCTGTCGGGGTCCCGGGACCTGTCGCCCCGGTCGGTCTCCTCGGCGAGGAGTGGCCGCCAGGCGATGCCCCGGTGGGCGGTGCCCCGGCCGGGCGCCGAGCGCCCGCCGGGTCTGCAGTGCTTCTGGCGGCTGGGCTTCTAGCGGTATC
>JAGNLM010000011.1 GCA_017999615.1 Gammaproteobacteria bacterium
GCCAGGGTGCGCGCCCGGCCGCCGCTCGCGGCGCAGATGCGCTCGGCCGCGGCCCGGTCCTCGGGCCCCCCCAGGACCACCGGGGCGAGCCCCGTCGCGTCCTCCAGCGGGCCCGCGAGCCCCACCCAGCGCTCCTCGAGCCAGTGTTTCTGGGGCCGCGTGGTGAACGGGCAGAGCACGGCGTAGGGGCCGCGGATCCCCACGCCCGCCAGCGCCGCCCGGGCACGGGCAGCAGGCCCGTCACCCACCGGGACGTCCATCGGGAAGTCGCCGGGGTCGAGCCCCAGGTGCTCGACGAGGAGCCGGTACTCGGCCCCGATCCGGCGGCTGACCGTCCTGCGCCCCAGCGTCTCGGTCATCAGCCACTGGCCGCCCTCGCGCGAGCCCAGGCCGATGCGCCTCGGTGCCCCGGTCAACCGGGCCCACAAGGCGCTCTTCAGCAGCCCCTGGGCGTCGAGCACGAGGTCGAAGCGCCGGGCGCGAAGCTCGCTGGCGAAGCGCCAGACGGCGCGCGCGAGCTCACCGTAGCGCCGCTCCCGACCGAGCCGCAGCCACTCGCCCCGGGGCCAGACCAGGACCTCGTCCAGTCTCGGGTTGTGGCGGAGCAGGCCCGCCCCCGCGGGCTCCGTCAGCCAGGCCAGGCGGGCGTCCGGCCAGCTCCGGCGCAGGGCCGGGATGAGCGCCGAGGCCATCACGATGTCTCCGATGGCGCTCATGCGCACCACCAGGACACGCTTCACGACGGCTCGCCGTCCGCGAACTGCACCCGGTAGAGGTCGGCGTACAGGCCGCCTTGCGCAAGCAGCTCCCGATGGGTGCCCCGCTCCACGATCCGCCCCCCGCGCAGGACCAGGATGCGGTCGGCGTTCTCGATGGTGGACAGGCGGTGGGCGATGACGAGCGTGCTGCGGCCCCGGCGCAGCCGTTCCAGGGCCTCCTGCACCCGGCGCTCCGACTCGGTGTCGAGGGCCGAGGTCGCTTCGTCGAGGATCAGGATCGGCGCGTCCTTCAGGAGCGCGCGCGCGATGGCGACCCGCTGGCGCTGTCCCCCGGAGAGCCGCACCCCCCGGTCCCCCACGCGGGTCTGGAACCCCTCGGGCAGGGCCTCGATGAACTCGAGGGCGTTCGCCGCTCGGGCCGCCTCGCGCACGGCCTCCTCGCTCGCCCCCTGGCGCGCGCCGTAGGCGATGTTGGCGGCCACGGTGTCGTTGAAGAGCACCACGTCCTGCCCCACGTAGGCGACCTGGGCCCGGAGGTCGGCCAGCCGCACCGTGGAGATGTCCTCGCCGTCGATGAGGACCTGGCCGCTCTCGAGGTCGTAGAAACGGGGCACGAGGTGCGCCACCGTGGTCTTGCCGCCCCCGGAGGGGCCCACGAGGGCCACGGTCTCGCCCGGCTCCACCGTGAGCGAGAGCTCCCGCACCGCGGGCTCCAGGGTGCGGTCGTAGCGGAAGGTCACGCCGCGCAGCTCGAGCCGCCCGGCGGCCCGAGCGAAGGGCCTCGTGCCGTGGTCCGCCTCGACGGGCTCGTCGACCATGTCGAAGATGCTCTCGGCGGCGGCGAGCCCCCTCTGCAGCGGCTCGCTCACCTGCGTCAGCCGCTTGATGGGGGAGAACAGCATGCCCATCGCCCCCAGGAAGGAGACGAAGGCACCCACCGTGAGGGTGCCGTCGACCGCCTGGCGGGAGGCGATGAAGACGATGGCCGCCAGGCCCGACGCCGTGGTGAACTGGACCAGCGGGACGTTCAGTCCGGCGGCGGCGCGGGACTTGAAGGTGTAGCGCCGCACCCAGTTCGCGCTGCGCCCGAAGCGCTCGGCCTCGTAGCGCTGACCGCCGAAGATCTTCACGATGCGGTGACCCTCCGTCGCCTCCTCCAGCACGTGGGTCATCTCGCCGTAGGTGCGCTGGAGCGAGCGGCTGATGTCCCGCAGCCTGCGGCTCACCGCGCGCACGATGAGGACCACCGGCGGCGCCACGACGAGCGCCACCAGGGTGAGCCGCCAGTTCAGGTAGAGCATCCACCCGAGCAGGCCCGCCACGGCGAGGGTGTCGCGCACGACGACGTCCAGGACCTTCGTCGCTGCCTGGGTCACCTGGCTCACGTCGTAGGTGACCTTCGAGATCACCACGCCGGCCGAGTGATCGTCGAAGAAGCGCGCCGGCAGGTGCAGCAGGCGCTGGAACATCTGCATGCGCAGGCCGTAGACGACCTTGCCGCCGACCCAGGCGATGGCCACGTCGGCCACGTAGTCGCCGAGCCCCCGGACCAGGAAGAGCCCCATGAGCGCAAGCGGCATCCAGAGGATTCCGCCGGGGTCCCGGCCGACGAAGTTCTGGTCGAGGAGCGGCTTGAAGAGCGCCGGGATGGCCGGCTCGGTGGCCGCCACCACGACCATCCCGAAGAGCGAGGCCGCGAACTGGCGCCAGTAGGGCCGCACGTAGCCGAGCAGCCGGACGTAGAGCCGGTAGCTGTGCCCGGGGCGCGGGCCGGGGGATTGCTCCACCATCAGTGCTCCATCGCCCGGTCGGAACCGAGCACGTCACGATAGACCCGCAGGTTGCCTGCGACCATGGCCGCCAGGGCAAAGTCCCGCTCGGCGATCCGCCGCCCCTCGGCGCCCATGGCGCGGGCGCGGGCGGGCTCGTCGAGGAGGCTGCGCACGGCCCGCTCCAGGGCCGCCCCGTCCCCCGGGGGAACCAGGAGCCCGTTCACGCCGTCGCGCACGATCTCCGGGATCCCGCCGACGGCCGAGCCCACGATGGGCACACCCGCCGCGGCGCTCTGGAGCAGCGACACCCCGAGGCCTTCCTCGAAGGCCGGGTGGACCACCAGGTCGAGCACCGGCAGCACCCGGGGCAGGTCCTCGCGAAACCCCGGCAGGCGCACCCGTTCGCCCCATCCGCGCGCCGCGACCTCTGCCCGGACGCCCTCGAGGAGCGCGCCGGTCCCCAGCAGCAGGACCCGCAGGTCCGGGTACGCCGGCAGCAGCCCCTCCAGGGCCTGCAGCAGCAGCCGGTGGCCCTTCTTGGGGATGAACTGGCCCACCATCGCCAGAACCCGCGCCTCGGGCGGAAACCCGAACGCGTGGCGCAGCCACAGGCGGTCCCCGCCGGGGCGGTAGACGTCCGTGTCCACGGCGCTCGGCACGGTAGCCACCTTGCCGGGCGCCACCCCTTCGGCGAGCAGCACGCGGCGGATCCCTTCGGAGATGGCGATGACGGCGCGATAGAGCCCGTACTTGAGGCGCGCCACCCAGACCGGCTCCGGGCTCACCACGCGCCGGCTCACGACCGCCGGCACCCCGGCCCGGCGGGCCGCCAGCCCCCCCCACCAGTCCGCGCCGCGCCGGCTGTGCACGTGCACCAGGGCGGGGCGGGAGGAGCGGATGAGCCGCCCGAGGCGCAGGAAGGTCCCGGCGTCGAGCTCGCCCCCCAGGGGGAGCTCGTGGACCTCGGCGACCTCCCGGGCCGCCCGGGCGATACCGCTGCCGGGGGGACAGGCCAGGACCTGGCGCTCCCCCGTCGCTTCCCCCAGCCCGCGGAGCAGGTACAGCACCTGCTGCGGCCCGCCGTAAAGGTGGCGCCCGCACTCCACGTGGAGGACCTTCACGGCGACCGCCCCTCGGATCCCCGGCACTCCCCCGGCCGGCGGAGCTTCACTCGGCGCTTCACGAGGCCACCCGCTCGCGGTGCAGGTCGCGGTAGAGCTGGCGATAGGCGCCCACGACCGCCTCCTCCCCGTGCTCGCGCGCCACGCACCCGGCGCCCGCCCGGCCGAGGGCCGCGCGGTCCGCGGGCGCCGCCAGCAGGGTCTCGCGCACCGCCGCGGCGAGGGCCCCGGTGTCTGCGACCGGCGTGAGGACCCCGTTGACGCCGGCCTCGATGAGCTCGGTCGCCCCCGCCGTCCGGGTCGCGACCACCGGACGGGCGTGACTCCAGCCCTCGAGGATGACGTTGCCCAGGGTCTCGTGGCGCGAGGGTACGACCAGCACGTCCGCCAGACCGTACCAGGGGGCGGGGTCCGCGAGCCAGCCGAGCCAGTGGACGCGCCGCGCCACCCGGAGCTCCGCCGCCTGCCCTTCGAGGGCCGGTCGCAGCACCCCCTCGCCGCCCACGGCCAGGTGCACCGGCCTGCCCCCCACCTCCGGGGGCAGGAGAGCGAACGCCGCCAGCAGGTCTTCGAAGCCCTTGCCCGGCACGAGCCGCCCGAGGGCGAAGAGGACCCAGGCGTCGTCGGGGATGGCCTGCGCCCGGCGCAGGCGCTCGCTCTCCCCGGGGGACAGGGGCCGTGCCGGGGGTACGAAGTTGCCGATGCGGTAGACGCGCGCGGCGGGCAGGCCCGCCCGCACCAGGTGGTCGCAGACCCCCCTTGTGTTCCCGACCCAGGCGTGGGCGTGCTCGTAATAGCCCCGGACCTTGTAGAAGCCCCCCAGGCGCGCGACGTGCACCGTGGGGCCCCGGCGGGGCAGTCGCGTGAGGCGGGTCGCACGGCCCATGTAGGTCTGGACGATCGCGGGCCGCTCCCGGGCCGCGCGGCTGTGGATGCGCCAGGCGGTGTAGGCGTCCCACTGGTTCGCGAAGGGGAGCTGGAACTGGGGCGCGGAGGCGCCGATGACCTCACCGACGGGCGAGCCCGTGCGGTTCACCGCCAGCACGGCGTCTCCGGCGCCCTGCAGCGCCTGCACGAGCCGGCAGTAGAACCGGTCCGCCCCCCCGAAATCCCTGCTCCCGATGACTTGCCAGGAGCCGGGCGTCACCGGGGCCCCGCCTTGATCTTCTGGGGGTGCTTGAGGTGCAGCTTCCAGGCGTAGCCGATCAGGTTGTCGCCGAAGGACACGGCCTTGCGCGGGATCTCCAGGGGGTTGGCGGCGGTGTTCGCCGCGCCGCGCACCGTCGTCAACGCGCTACGGTAACCGGCCGCGCGCACCACCTCGCGCACCCGCTCGTCGTAGTCGCCCTTGGGGTAGCAGAAGTGGTCCACCGGCGACCCGAGCAGGTCCTCGAGGAACGCCTTGCTGTCGACCACCTCGCGGCGCAGGTCGCCGTCGTCCAGCTGCGTGAGTCGCGGGTGGGTCACCGTGTGCGACCCCACCTGGATCCCCGCCCGGTGCACGGCGCGCAGGGCCTCGCCCGTCATCAGGCGGGGCACGGGGCGGTAGCTCACGAAGTCCGCGCGCCCCCCGAGGAGGCCCGTGACCGCGAAGACGGTCGCCGGGAAACCGTGCTCCAGGAGGACCGGCAGGGCGTGGTCGTGGAAGTCCCGCGTCCCGTCGTCGAAGGTCAGGACCACGGGCCGGCGCGGCAGCGGGCCGCCCTCGAAGAGACCGCGCAGCGCCTGCTCGAGACCGATCACACCGTATCCCATGCGCGCGAGATAGCGCATCTGGGAGCGGAACCGGCGCGTGTCGCAGAAGCAGGCCTTGTGGCTCGCGGGGCGCCGGAACTGGCCCACCTGGTGATACATGAGGATCACCAGCTTGGGTCTGGTCGGGGGGGGTGTCGTCGTCATCGGGTGCACCGCGGGCGCAAGGCTCGCCCGCGGGCAGCATCGGCGCAGGCGATCGACGAACTTTACCATCTTCGCTCCAGCCGCAGGGCGCCGCCCCCTGCGCGGCCGGAGTCGGTTTTGTCCTTGATCTCGCCGAGCGTCGTCGCACCCGCCGCCCCTTCCTGGGCCGGAGTCGGGGCATCCCGGCCCAGCAGGCAGTCAGTAGACCGGCGGCTCGCCCGCCGGGCGGGTCTTGAAACGCCGGTGGGTCCAGAGGTACTGCTCCGGGCAGGCCCGCACCCACCCCTCGACCAGCCGGCTCACGCGCGCCGCGTCGGCGGCGTCATCCCCGCCCGGGAACGCGTCCAGGGCCGGCTCCAGGGTCACCACGTAGCCACCCGTGCCCGGCAGGCGGCGCTGGAACAGGGGCACCACCGCGGCACCGCTCAGGGCCGCCAGACGCGAGGTCGCCGTGATGGTCGCCGCCGGCACGCCGAAGAAGGGGACGAAGACGCTGTGCTCGCGGCCGTAGTCCTGGTCGGGCGCGTACCACACGCAGCCGTTGGCCCGCAGCGCGCGCAGGATCCCGCGGACGTCCCCGCGGTCGATGGCCTGCCCCACGTGCCGCTCCCGCTCGCGGAGCACGGCCCAGTCCCAGACCTCGTTCCGGCTCGCGCGATACACGGGCCGGAACGATTGGTGCCGGTGCAGCAGCCGCGCCCCGATCTCCAGGGTGGTGAAGTGCCCGCTCAACAGGATCACGCCCCGGCCCCGCGCGAGTGCTCGCTCCAGGTGCTCCAGCCCCTCCACGCGCCCCAGTGCCTGCAGGCGCTCGTCCGGGCCCCACCAGGCGAGCGCGACCTCGAAGAAGGCGATCCCGATGGATTCGAAGCACGCCCGGACGAGCTCCCTTCGCCCTTCGGGCGCCAGCTCCGGGAGACAGAGGGCGAGGTTGCGCTCGGCGATGCGCCGCCGCCGGGGGAGCAGGCGGTGCAGCAGGCGGCCGATACCCCGGCCCAGCGGGAGCTGCCTCGCGTAGGGAAGCCGGACCCCGAGCCTCAGGCCCGCGAGGCTGAGCCAGCTCCCCCAGCAGTGTGGGGCCAGCCAACGGACCTGGAAGGCGCGGTCGGAGACGTGTGCCGAGGGGGCAGCCATGGCCCGGCCCGCCGGCCGCTCGCCGCCCGGCTCAGACCCCCGGTGCCCGGCCCGGGGGCATGTTGAGCTCCTCCATCACCCGCGCGAGCTGTTCCTCCCAGGGGCTCAGCGCGAGCTCGAAGGTGCCCGCCACCTTGCCGCAGTCGAGCACCGAGTAGGTCGGGCGCGCCGCCCGGGTGGGGAAATCGGAGGTCGGGATGGGCACCAGCTTGGCCGTGCGCGCCGGGCCCTCCACGTGCTGCAGGATCGCCCGCGCGAATCCGAACCAGGTCGTCGACCCGCCCGCCGTCAGGTGGTAGACACCCGAGCGCTCCTCGAGCCAGGGACGGCCGAGCTGGCGGGCCTGGGCGAGGACCTGGGCGGTCGCCTCGGCCACCTGCCGGGCCCAGGTGGGGGAGCCCGTCTGGTCGTCCACCACCCGCACCTCACCCTGGCGGCCGGCGATGCGCAGGATCGTGAGGGGGAAGTTGTTGCCCCGGCAGCCGTACATCCAGCTCGTGCGCAGGATCAGGTGCGGCACCCCCGAGGCCTGTATGGCCAGCTCCCCGTCCAGCTTGGTCTGACCGTAGACGTTGATGGGGGACGGCGGGTAGTTCTCGCTGTACGGCCGGTTGGCCTGGCCGTCGAACACGTAGTCCGTCGAGTAGTGGACCATCACGGCGCCGCAGCGCAGCGCCTCCTCGGCCAGCACGGCCGGGGCCACGGCGTTGATCGCCCGGGCGAGCGGGGCCTCGTCCTCGGCGTTGTCCACGCGGGTGTAGGCCGCAGGGTTGACGACGAAGTCCGGGGCCACGCGGCGCACGAAGTCCCGCGTCGCCGCCGCGTCGGCCAGGTCGAGGGTTTCGGTGCCGCGCAGCGTCATGTCCGGTCCGGCGGTGCAAACCAGGTCGCCGAGGGGCATCAGGGCGCGCCGGAGCTCCCAGCCCAGCTGCCCGGAGACTCCCGTGAGCAGGATGCGGTAACGCTTCGTGGGCCTGGCGGAGGGGACGGCCATGGGGATGCCTCGCTCGGGCCGGGTTGGAGGGGCCGGCCGCGCCCGGATTATGGCGCAGCGTGGAGCGGGCGGGAACGGCGACCCGGCTCATTTCCCGATGCAGAAGCGCGAGAAGATGCGCTCGAGGACCTCTTCGCTCGTGACCTCTCCCGTGATCTCCCCGAGCGCGCGCTGGGCCTGGCGGAGCTCCTCCGCCACCAACTCCCCGGGCTGGCTGGCGCCGGCGAGACGACGGACCTCACCGAGGTGGTCGCGCACGCGGGCTAGCGCCTGGAGGTGACGGCGCCGGGCGGTGAAGACCCCCTCCCGGGTCGAGCCGCCGCAGGCCTTCGACAGGAGCCTGCGCAGGTCCCCGAGGCCGGCGCCCGTGCGCGCGGAGACCCGGACGACCGGGCCATCGGGGGCCGGCCAGAGGCCGGGCGCCTCGCCCGTGAGATCGACCTTGTTCCAGACCAAGACCCTCGGCAGCTCCGCCGGCAGGCCCGCGACGATCTCCTCCTCCTCGCGCCCGAAACCCGCCGCGGAGTCCACGACGAGCAACACGAGGTCGCTGTCCCGGGCGGCGGCCCACGCCCGCTCCACGCCGATTCGCTCCACCCGGTCCTCGGTCGGACGCAGGCCCGCCGTGTCCACCAGGCTGACCGGCACGCCGTCCACCTGGACGCGCACGTGGATGGCGTCGCGGGTGGTGCCGGGCACCTCGGTGACGATCGCGGAGTCGCTGCCGGTGAGGGCATTCAGGAGGCTCGACTTGCCCACGTTGGGCCTGCCGGCGATCACCACCCGCAGGCCCTCGGCGAGGACCTGCCCGTGGGCCGCGCCCTCGAGGGCCGCGGCGAGGGCCGCCAGGACCTCGCCGGCGCGGGGGCCGACCGCCGATTCGTCCGCGCCGTCGAGCTCCTCGTCCGGGAAATCGATGGCGGCCTCGACCTCGGCCCGCAGGGCGTTCAGGGCGTTGCCGATCTCGCCGAGGCGCCGCGACCACTCACCGTCGAGGGTGCGCCGGGCGGCCCGCGCCGCCTCCACGGTCGCCGCGTCGATCAGGTCGGCGACGGCCTCGGCCTGGACCAGGTCCATGCGCCCGTTGAGGAAGGCCCTCTCGGTGAACTCGCCCGGGCGGGCAATGCGGGCGCCGAGGGCGAGGACTCGGGCGAGCAGCAGGTCCGTGACGACCGGCCCCCCGTGCCCGTGGAGCTCGAGGACGTCCTCCCCGGTGTAGGACGCGGGCGCCGCGAAGTAGAGGGCGAGCCCGCGGTCGATGGCCTCGCCCCGGGCGTCGAGGAAGGCCCGCAGGGCCGCGTGGCGCGGCGCCGGAAGCTCCCCGAGGACCGCGGCGCCGATGGCCGCCACCTCCGGTCCGGAGACGCGCAGGACCGCGATCCCCGCCCGGCCCGGGGCGGTGGCGATTGCGGCGATGGTGTCCGGGGCCGGCCCGCCCCCGGGCGCCCTCAGGCCGCAGACCCCTTCGTCAGCTGGCGGGTGATGACCCACTGCTGCAGGATCGAGAGGGTGTTGTTCACGAGCCAGTAGAGCACGAGGCCCGCGGGGAAGAACAGGAAGAACACCGTGAACACCACGGGCAGCACCATCATGACCTTCTGCTGGATCGGGTCCACCGGCGAGGGGTTCAGGCGCTGCTGGATCAGCATGGTGATGCCCATGGTGATGGGCAGCACGAAGTACGGGTCGTGGGTGGACAGGTCGCGGATCCAGAGCATGAACGGTGCCTGGCGCAACTCCACGCTCTCGAGAAGCACCCAGTAGAGCGCGATGAACACCGGGATCTGCACCACGATGGGCAGGCAGCCACCGAGTGGGTTCACCTTCTCGGTGCGGTAGAGTTCCATCATCGCCTGGTTCAGCTTCGCCCGGTCGTCCCCGTAGCGCTCCTTGAGGGAGACGAGTCGCGGCTGCAGATTGCGCATGCGCGCCATGGAGCGGTAGCTCGTGGCGGAGAGATGGAAGAAGGCGAGCTTGATGAGCACCGTGAGGATCACGATCGACCAGCCCCAGTTCTTCACGAAGCGCTGGATCTGCTGCAGCAGCCAGAAGAGCGGCTCGGCGAGGACCGTGAGGTAGCCGTAGTCCACGAGCAGGTGCAGGCCCGGCGCCGCGGCAGCCAGGCGGTCCTGCACCTTGGGCCCCACGAAGAGCTGGAGGTCGAGCTTGCCCTCGGCGCCCGGCGCCACCACCACCTCGGGCTCGACCACGCCCACGAGGAACCGGGACGGGTCGAGGGAGCGCGCGTAGAGGTGCGTCTCGGCCGCCTGGTCCGGCAGGAAGGCCGCGGCGAAGTAGTGCTGGATCATCGCCGCCCAGCCACCCTTGCCGTCGACCGTGACCGGCCCCTTCAGCATCCGGTCGAAATCCACCTTCTCGTAGCGCAGCTCCTCGTTGTGGAGCACGCCGCCGGTGTAGGTGTACGCGAACAGGCGGCTCTTCTGCTCGGGCCGGTTGCGCAGGAGCTGCCCGTAGGGTCGGCCACGCCACTCGGACCCGGTGGCGTTTTCCACCCGGAACTCCAGATCAATGACGAAGCTGTCCCGGCGGAAGGTATAGACCTTGGTGACCGTGAGGCCCTCGGGGCTCGTCCACCGCAACGGCACCGACAGGGTGTCCTCGCCCTGGGCCAGCGTGTAGTCGGTGCGCTCCGCCTGGTAGAGGGCGTGGTGGGTCGGCGCGGGACCGGACGATAGGAGGCCGGATTGGGCCACGAAGAGCAGGTCCTCCCCGTTCCCCAGGAGACGGAAGGGCTTCTCCAGCTCGTCGGCGCTGACCGGGTAGTTGGGGAGGTCCAGGCGCCGGAGGGTCCCGCCCGCGGTGTCGATCTCGGCCCGGAAGACGTCGGTCACCACCTGCACGCGGGGGGCGTCGATGGGCGCTGCCGGAGTTGCGCGGGCCTCTGCGGCCGGTGCCCCATCCGCGGGGGCGCCTGTCGCGGGAGCGACGGGGATGTCCGGCTGGATGGCGGGTGCGGCGACCTCGCTCTGGGAGGCGCTCGGCGCCGACGCGACGGGGCGCGCCCCGTAGTCCTGCTGCCAGGCCTGCCAGAGCAGGAACAGGACCATGCCGAGCGCAGCGAACAACACTAACCGGGCGTTTTCCACGGTTTGGAATCCTACGGTAGACGGGAAGCTAACCTTGCCGCGGTGGGGACCGCGGCGGGACCGGATCGACCCCCCCGGCGTGCCAGGGGTGACATCTGGAGATGCGGCGAAGGCCCATCAGGACTCCGCGCGCGCTGCCGTGCGTCTCTATCGCCTCCAGGGCGTATGCCGAGCAGGTGGGATAGAAGCGGCACTGGCTGCCGAAGAACGGGCTCAAGAAGCGCTGGTAGCCCCGGATGAGCGCGCGGAGAACCGGCTGCAGCGCGTCGCGAGGTGGGTCCAATGCCATTCGAGAGACTTCTGCCGCGACAGGTCGTCCGAGGCCGCTAGCTTGCCCTGGGCCATGACCACGAAGTCGAAGCCCCCGAGATCGCCCTGGTGCCGCCGGAAGCTCTCCCGGACCAGTCGCTTGACGCGGTTCCGCTCGTGGGCCAGGGGAACCCGGCGCCGCGAGATGGCCATCCCCAGACGGGGCTGGCCGAGGCCGTTCGGAGCGAAGAGAACCACGAACAGGCTGTCATGGGAGCGCCAGGACTCGGCGAAGAGCTTCGTGAACTCCCGGCTGCGTGTCAGCCGGCGCGAGCGCGGAAAGCGAGCGTCCCGAATCGGAGCCCGACGCTCAGGCGCTGAGCCGCTTGCGGCCCTTGGCCCGGCGGGCCTGCAGGACCTGTCGTCCACTGCGGGTGGCCATCCGGGCGCGGAAGCCGTGCCGGCGCTTGCGCTTGAGATTACTCGGCTGAAAGGTCTGCTTCATGTTGGAACCGCTCTGAAAGGGCAGTGGCCGTGGGACAAGACGCGGAAAAATACCCGGTGGAGTCGTCCCCTGTCAAACCGCGGGGGTGCCCGTGGGCTTTCGACCCCTCCGGGGCGAGGGGTACACTGCGGCTACGGGATGGTCAGCGGGGGGGCGGGTGGACCGTGAAGGGAGGTCTCTGGAAGCGTTGTCTCGGAGAACTGGAGGCTGAGCTCTCGGAACAGCAGCTCAATACCTGGCTGCGGCCCCTGCAGGCGGTGGAGGAAGGGGCGTCCCTGCGCCTGCTCGCACCCAATCGTTTCGTGCGGGACTGGGTGAGCGAGCACTTCGCGCAGCGGATCACCGAAGTCGCCCGGTCGGCGGCGGGGTCCCCCAATCTCGCCGTGACCGTGAGCGTCGGTACGCGCGAGACCCGGGAGACACCGGCAAAGCCCGCTGCGGCGGCGCCTGCGAGAGCCGCTGAGGGCTCGCCCCGGCGATGGCGCGCCGAGGGCCCTACGCACAAGGCCGGTAGCGGCCTGAGGACCGATTTCACGTTCGAGAGCTTCGTCGAGGGCAAGTGCAACCAGCTCGCGCGGGCCGCGTCGCTGCAGGTGGCTCAGAACCCCGGCGGCTCCTACAACCCGCTCTTCATCTACGGTGGCGTGGGTCTCGGAAAGACGCACCTCATGCACGCCATCGGCAATCTGCTGGTGCGCGATCGTCCCCAGGCGCGGGTGTCGTATCTGCACTCGGAGTGGTTCGTCACCGACATGGTCAAGGCGTTGCAGCACAACGCCATCAACGACTTCAAGCGCCACTACCGCTCGCTGGACACGTTGCTCATCGACGACATCCAGTTCTTCGTGGGCAAGGAGCGATCCCAGGAAGAGTTCTTCCACACCTTCAACGCGCTGCTCGAGGAGCAGCAGCAGGTGGTGCTCACCTGCGACCGCTACCCGAAGGAGGTCGAGGGGCTGGAGGAGCGCCTCAAGTCGCGCTTCGGCTGGGGGCTCACCGTGGCGCTCGAGCCACCCGACACCGAGACGCGGGTGGCCATCCTCATGCGAAAGGCCCAGAGCTCCGGAATCACCATCCCCGAGGACGTGGCCTTCTTCATTGCGAAGCGGATCCGCTCGAACGTGCGCGAGCTCGAGGGCTCGCTGCGCCGCGTCCTGGCTAATGCCCAGTTCACCGGACACCCGGTGACCGTGGAGTTCGCCAAGGAGTCCCTGAAGGACCTCCTGGCGCTCCAGGACAAACTGGTCACCATGGAGAACATCCAGAAGACCGTGGCGGAGTTCTACAAGGTCAAGGTCTCCGACCTGCTCTCCAAGCGGCGCAGCCGCTCGGTCGCGAGGCCCCGTCAGGTGGCCATGGCCCTTTCCAAGGAGCTCACGAGTCACAGCCTGCCGGAGATCGGCCAGGCGTTCGGGGACAGGGACCACACGACGGTGCTCCATGCCTGCAAGAAGGTGGCCGAATTGCGGGGCCGGGACGCGAGCCTCGCCGAGGACTACACGATCCTGGTGAGAACCCTGAGCACCTGAGGTGAATAAGCTGGGGACAGAGTGCGAGGTGGCCTGCATCCACAATTCATCCACAGGCATACCACCGGGCTCAGGGATCGATTGATTCTTCTTAAAAGAGTTAAAAATCAATAACTTAAAATCTTATACACAGACATCACCGGCCCCTACTGATCCTATTCTTAAAGCCTTTAAATACCTTTAAGGAAATAGATACCCCCATGAAGCTCACTGTCGCTCGAGAGGCCTGGATGCCGGCACTGCAAATGGCCTTCGGGGCGGTAGACCGAAAGCAGGCGGTACCGATTCTCGGCAACCTTCTCCTCGAAGCCACTCGCGGCAAGGTGGAGGTGTGGGGTACGGACCTCGAGATCGAGGTCAGCGCGACTGCGCCCGCCGAGGTCCAGGCCGAGGGGAAGACGACCATCCCGGCGCGCAAACTCTGGGAGATCTGGCGAAGCCTCCCGCCCGGCTCTGTGGCTGAACTCTCCGCCGGCGGTGGCCGTGCGACCATCCGGTCCGGTCCAACCCGCTTTTCGTTGACCACGCTGGAGCCCGACGGATTCCCTCTCACCCAGGGCTTCGAGGCCCTGGTCACCGTGACGCTGCCGGCAACCGAGCTCAAGAGCTTGCTGGAACGTGTGCATTTCGCGATGGCGCAACAGGACGTCCGGTACTACCTGAACGGACTCCTGCTGGAGATCGGTGAAGGCAGGCTCAGGGCGGTGGGTGCGGATGGGCACCGCCTGGCGCTCTGTGAAACGAAGCTCCTCGGCAACGAAGGAGAGCTCCTGCAGGCCATCGTGCCCCGAAAGGCCGTCGGGGAGCTCATGCGCCTGGGCCTCAATGAGGCTGAAGGGGCAACCCTGGAAATCGGGGCCCAGGCCCTTCGGGTGACCGCGGGGGACGTGAGATTGGTCGCGCGCCTGATCGAGGGACGCTTTCCCGAGTATCAGCGGGTGATCCCGGACCCGGACGTTTGGGACAAGCACGTGCTCGTGGACCGTGACGACTTCCGGCAGGCGCTTTCCCGAGCGGCGATCCTGGCGAACGAGCGTTACCGCGCCGTGAGGTTGGCACTGACCAATGGACGGCTCGGGATCCAGTCGGAGAATGCGGAGCACGAGCAGGTCGAGGAGGACCTGGAGGTGGACTACGAGGGGTCTCCTCTCGTGATTGGCTTCAACGTCGGATACCTCATCGAGGCGGTATCCGCCATCCCGGGCGAGCGTGTGCGCCTGTGCCTCAATGACGACAACAGCAGTTGCTTGCTGCTGGCAGAGACCGACAGCGCCTGCCGCTACGTCGTCATGCCCATGAGGCTCTGATTTGCTGAGGACTGCGTCGGCGTGCAGCTGACTCGGCTGGAGGTCAGGGACCTCCGCATTCTCCGGAGCGTCGCGCTCCGCCCTCACCCGATCCTCAACGTCATTGCCGGCGGCAACGCCGCCGGCAAGACCAGCATACTCGAAGCCATCCACGTACTGGGCACGGGCCGGTCCTTCCGGTCCCGGGACGTGGAGCCTCTCGTGCGCTGGGAATCCACCGAGCTCAGCGTGTTCGGCGAGGTAATGGACCCGGGTGGAACCCTGCGTCGGATCGGGGTGGTGAAGGGGGGACCGGAACCGCGCATCCGCGTCGATGGACAGGACGTATCCGGTGCGGCCGTTGTAGCTCGGCTCATGCCCGTGGCCGTGTTTGCGCCGGACAGTCTGGAGATCGTGGAAGGTTCGCCTGGCGAGAGACGCTCTCTCATGGACTGGGCATTGTTCCACGTGGAACCAGAGTACGGTCCCTCGATCCTCCGGTGCCGCCGAAGCCTCCGCCAGCGAAACGCAGCCCTGCGCTCCGGCACAACCCGCCGCGCAGCTGCGGTCTGGGAGCACGAACTCTGCGAAGAAGCGGACCGCATCGATTCCTGGAGGATGAGGTACGCGCAAGAGGTGTTGCCATTTGTGCGTGAGTCCCTGGCACGGCTCACGCCCATACCCCTCGAGATCCTCTACCGCAGAGGCTGGCCGGCGGGCGAGAGCATCGCCAGTACCCTGGAGCGCACCTGGCCCTCCGACGCAGCACGAGGCTGGACAACCCATGGCCCCCACGTCGCCGACCTCTCGTTGCAGGTCGCGGCTCACCCTGCGCGGGAGACGCTGTCGCGCGGCGAAAAGAAGGCCCTGGCGGCAGCACTCGTGCTGGGCCACGTGGAATACGTGCGATGCACGTGCAACCGCCAACCCGTCCTGCTCGCCGACGATTTCCCCTCGGAATTGGACGCGGGCGCCCGGCAATGGTTTCTCGAAGGCATACGGGGGACGGGCTGCCAGACCTTCCTCACGGTACTGGAACCCTCCGCAGTCTCCCTTCCTTCCGCGTCGGAATACGGAATGTTCCACGTGAAACAAGGTCGCCTGACCGAACTGTTATAATCGTCGTCCCTCCGAAGGGTTTTACACGCGCCTGTGGCTGACTCTATCTACGATTCCCGAAGCATTCGCGTCCTCAAGGGACTCGAAGCCGTTCGCGCCCGCCCGGGCATGTACATCGGTGACACGGACGATGGAACGGGCCTCCACCACATGGTGTTCGAGGTCGTCGACAACTCCATCGACGAAGCGCTCGCCGGCTACTGCAGCCACGTCGATGTCGTCATCCACGACGACGGCTCGGTGACCGTATCCGACGACGGAAGGGGCATCCCCGTGGACCTCCACGCCGAGGAGGGCCGCTCCGCAGCGGAGGTCATCATGACCGTGCTGCACGCGGGCGGTAAGTTCGACGACAACAGCTACAAGGTCGCGGGTGGCCTCCACGGCGTGGGCGTGTCCGTCGTCAACGCTCTGTCCCAATACCTCCTCCTCACGATCCACCGCGACGGCAAGCGCTACGAACAGGAATACCGCGAGGGAGTGCCGCAGTATCCGTTGCGTGAGATGGGGCCATCGAACGAGCGGGGCACTCACGTCCGCTTCACGCCAAGCCGCCGCACGTTTACCAACACGGAGTTCCATTACGACATCCTGGCCAGCCGGCTGCGGGAGCTCTCCTTCCTCAATTCCGGTGTCAGGATCCGTTTGCTGGACGAGCGTTCGGGCAAGCAGGACGTCTTCCAGTACGAAGGGGGCATCCGCGCCTTCGTCACCCACCTGAACCGAATGAAGACGCCCATCCATCCGAGCGTCTTCCATTTTTCCAGCCAGAAAGACGGCATCGGTGTGGAGCTCGCCCTGCAGTGGAACGACTCCTACCAGGAGAACGTCTTCTGCTTCACCAACAACATCCCCCAGCGCGATGGTGGGGCGCACCTGGCGGGTCTCCGCGGGGCGCTCACGCGCACACTGAATCAATTCATCGAGACCAGCGGGACCGGTAAGAAACAGAAGGTCGCCACGAGCGGCGACGACATCCGGGAGGGCCTCACCGCGGTCCTGTCGGTCAAGGTCCCGAACCCCAAGTTTTCCTCCCAGACCAAGGACAAGCTCGTCTCCTCGGAGGTCAAGCCCGTCGTCGAGGCGGTGGTCTCCGAGAAGCTCGAGGAATTCCTGCTGGAGTACCCCGCCGAGGCACGCTCCATCGCCGGGAAGATCGTCGAGGCTGCGCGCGCCCGGGAGGCGGCCCGCCGCGCCCGGGAGATGACGCGCCGCAAGAGCGCCCTGGACGTCGCCGGTCTCCCCGGGAAACTGGCCGACTGTCAGGAGCGAGACCCGGCCCTTTCCGAGCTCTTCCTCGTGGAGGGCGACTCCGCGGGCGGCTCTGCAAAACAGGCGCGCGACCGCCGGTCCCAGGCCATCCTTCCGCTCAAGGGAAAGATCCTCAACGTCGAGAAGGCCCGCTTCGACAAGATGCTCGCCTCCCCGGAAGTGGGCACGCTGATCACGGCACTTGGCTGCGGAATCGGGAAGGACGAGTACGACCCCTCGCGGCTTCGCTATCACCGCATCATCATCATGACGGACGCGGACGTGGACGGCTCCCACATCCGCACGCTTCTGCTGACCTTCTTCTACCGTCAGATGCCGGAGCTCATCGAGCGGGGACACGTCTACATCGCCCAGCCGCCGCTCTACAAGGTGAAGAAAGGCAAGTCCGAGCGCTACGTGAAGGACGACGTCGAGCTCGACGCCCACCTGCTCCAGCTCGCCCTCGACGGGGCGCGGCTCAACCCGGGCAGCGAGGCACCGCTGCTGGAAGGCACCGCTCTGGAGCAGGTGGCGCGCCAGTTCGTGGCGCTCAATGCGATCCACAAGCGCCTCGAGCGGCGCATCTCACCGGAGATCCTCCAGGCGCTCGCACGCACGCCGATGCTCTCGGGGGAGCTCCTCCGGGACCCGGTCCGTCTCGCCGCCTGGGCGGAGACCCTCGAGGCTCAGTTGCGGGCGCGGGCCCCGGCCCACACGTCCTACCAGGTGACGGTGTCGGGTGACGCGGCCGCGGAGAGTGCCCTGCCCATCGTGGAGGCCCGGATACACGGGGTCACCGCCTACCCGACGCTGCCTCGCGAGTTCTTTCACTCCTCGGAGTATCGCAGCCTGGTCACGCTGACCAGCCAGCTGGAGGCGCCCCTTGCCGAGGGTGCCACCGTACAGCGGGGCGAGGTGCAGCGCCCGGTCGCGTACCTCTCCGAGGCCATGGCCTGGCTGATGCAGGACGCGCGGCGCGGAATGCACATCCAGCGCTACAAGGGCCTTGGTGAAATGAACCCCGAACAGCTGTGGGACACGACCCTGAATCCGGCAACGCGCAGGATGCTGCGGGTCCGGATCGAGGACGCCGTCGCCGCGGACGAGCTCTTCACCACGCTGATGGGCGACCAGGTGGAGCCCCGGCGGGAGTTCATCGAGACCAACGCCCTCGCCGTGGCCAACCTGGACACCTAGCGCGGGCCTTCCAGGGTGGGCCTCCGAACCCGGGAGGCCTTCTCCTGGAGTCCCCGTCCGAGTCCCTACCCGAGCCCCGACGGGGGCACGCCTGCCCGGAGGGATGCTGGCGCCTGTTGCTGCATCCTTGCCTGGGGAGACCCTGCCCGGCAGCAGGCCCAGGCCTCCACCTGCCGAGCCCCGCTGGCCCAAACGGTCCGGGCGAACTCGTACAGGGTCGCACCCGTGGTCATGACGTCGTCCACGAGCACCACGCGGCGCCCGGACACCTCGCGCGAGTCCACCAGGAACGCACCGGCCACGTTCCTGCGCCGGGCCCTCGCGCCCGGCAGGTCGGTCTGGGCCACCGTGCTCCTGCGCCGGGTGGCCGTGCCCGGGCTGGCCAGAGGTATCCCCAGAAAGCCGGAAACGACCCTCGCCACCTCCGTCGCCTGATTGAAGCCGCGCTCCCGGAGCCGGCCGGGGTGCAGAGGCACGGGGAGCAGCAGTTCCGCTCCGACCGGGCCACGCTCAGCCACCGCCTGGGCGAGCACCTCCCCAAGGGGACGGGCGTACGGAAGCCGCCCGCGGAATTTCAGCCCGTGAACCAGGGCCCTCGCCGTGCCCTGGAACTCGAGGGCGGCGACGCAGCGCGTCAGGGGCGGCGGGTTCCGCGTGCAGGAACCGCAAAGCGTGGCCCCCGGAACGGGCGTCCCCGGTAGCGCACCCTGCAGCCCGTGCAGCCCCTGCACCACTGCGGACGGCAACGGCACACCGCAACGGCCACACGTGGAGCGAAGGTGCGGCAGGTCCCGGAGGCACCGCGCACACACAGGGCCCTCCTGCGCCTCCGCCCCGCAGAGGGCGCAAGCGCTGGGCAGAAGCCTCCCGAGGACATTCCTTATCCACTTGTTGACCATTTTCTCTCCCTGTCGTTGACAGCGGCGGGTGGCGCCCTATGATCGGACCGGTGCTGGGCCGCACCCCGGCGGCGGCCCCCGAGAAACCCCGAGAGGCCTCGGGGCCTCGGGCAGTGCGGTGGGGAAGGCCGGCGGGGCGCGAAGGTCCGGGGCCCGAGGCCGACGGCAATGCCACCGGGGCGAGCCCCCCGGACACCAGGATCATCCGTCCGGCCCCGGCCGGAATCCAGAGTCAACTTCAAACGGTACCCGCCTCGCCGGCGTCTCACCGCGCCGGCCCGGGGGTGAGGACAGCGAGCATGACCGACGAGACCCTGCGCCACGACTGGTCCCTGGAAGAGGCCCTCGCGATTTACCGCATCCCCCTCTCGAGCCTCCTTCACAGGGCCCAGACGGTGCACCGCCGCCACTTCGACCCCGAGGAGGTCCAGCTGAGCACGCTGCTCAGCATCAAGACGGGGGGCTGTCCCGAGGACTGCGCCTACTGCTCCCAGAGTGTCCACCACCACACGGACCTCGCGCCCTCGGCCCTGTTGAGGCCCGAGACCGTCGTTGCCGAAGCGGCGCGGGCGCGCGCCCAGGGGGCCACCCGCTTCTGCATGGGCGCCGCCTGGCGCGAGCCCCGGGACCGCGACATCCCCGTTCTCGCGGAGATGGTCCGGGGCGTCAAGGCCCTGGGGATGGAGACCTGCCTGACCCTCGGAATGCTCTCGGAGCCCCAGGCGCGCGTCCTCAAGGAGGCCGGACTGGACTACTACAACCACAACCTGGATACCTCCCCGGGTTTCTACGACCAGATCGTCACCACCCGGACCTACGCGGACCGGCTGGAGACCCTGGAGAACGCCCGTGCGGCAGGCCTTTCCCTCTGCTCGGGCGGCATCCTGGGCCTCGGGGAAAGCCAGGAGGACCGTGCCGAGCTCGTCCGCCAGCTCGCGAACCTACCCGTCCACCCGGAGAGTGTGCCCATCAACCTGTTGGTGCAGGTGGAGGGCACGCCCCTCCACGGGACCGCCACGCTGCATCCCTTCGAGCTGGTGCGAACCATTGCGCTCGCCCGCATCCTGATGCCCCGGTCCAGCATTCGGCTCTCCGCGGGGCGCGCGAGCATGAGCGACGAGCTCCACGCGCTCGCGTTCCTGGCGGGTGCGAACTCGATCTTCTCCGGGGAGAACCTCCTCACCACGGGCAACGCAGGCGACGAGCGGGACCGGGTGCTCCTCGCCCGCCTCGGCCTGCACGCCCGGTCCCAACTGGACTCAGTCACGGCTTCGGCCTCGGCCTCGGCCCCAGGCCCGGCCTCGGCCCCAGGCCCGGCTTCGGCCTCGACCCCGGAGTCGGTTCCGGCTCCTGCTCCGGACTTGGTACCGGGCCGGTAGCCCCCAGGGCCCCCTTCACACCATGGCAATGCGGAGCCTCGAGGAGGTTGTCCGGGAGCGCGTCGCGGGCCGCGCGGCGGACGGGCTCTTCAGGACCCGCACGCTCCTCGAAGGAGCCCAGGGCGTCCACCCCGTCATCGACGGGCGCAGGGTCCTCAGCTTCGCCAGCAACGATTATCTGGGCCTCGCCGCCCACCCCGGGGTCGTGCAGGCCCTGCGGGAGGCCGCCCGCGAGTACGGTGTCGGCAGCGGAGCGTCACACCTTCTCACCGGCCACTCCCGGCCCCACCGGGACCTGGAGCAGGCGCTTGCCGAGCTCACGGGCCGCCCCCGGGCCGTGCTGTTCTCCACGGGCTACATGGCCAATCTGGCAGTCGTGACCACGCTCCTGGATCGGCACGACGCCGTGTTCGAGGACCGGTACAACCACGCCTCGCTGGTGGACGCGGGCCTGCTGTCCCGGGCCGAGCTGCGCCGTTACCCCCACGCCGACGCCGCCTCGCTCGGCCGGCAGCTCGCGCTCTCTTCCGCACGGCACCGGATGGTCGTGACGGACGGCGTCTTCAGCATGGACGGTGACCTCGCCCCCCTGCGACAACTGCGGGACCAGTCGGAGCGGGCGGGCGGTGCGTGGCTCTGCGTGGACGACGCCCACGGACTCGGAGTGGTCGGACCGACGGGGCGAGGCACGCTGGAGGTGGAGGGCCTGGGCCTGGAGGACGTCCCGGTTCTGGTGGGGACGCTCGGCAAGGCCTTCGGCACCTTCGGCGCCTTCGTCGCAGGGAGCGAGGCGCTCGTGGAGACCCTCGTCCAGTTCGCGCGCAGCTATATCTACACCACGGCGCTGCCCCCGGCACTTGCCGCGGCCACGCTCGCCAGCGTGCGCATCGCCGAGCAGGGAGAGGCCCGCACGCGACTGCAGGCGGTCCTGGGTCGCTTCCGCGAGGGCGCGGCGCAGCTGGGCCTTCCGGTGGTGCCGACCCCATCGCCGATCCAGCCCCTGGTCCTGGGCCCGAGCGAGCGTGCGTCGGACGCCAGTCGCGCGCTCCTGGAGCGGGGCATCCTGGTTCCCGCGATCCGCCCACCCACGGTGCCCCAGGGTGCGGCCCGGCTCCGGATCAGCTTCTCCGCGTCCCACAGCGCAGCCGACGTGGACCGTCTGCTGGACGCCCTGTCCGCGGTGCTCCGGTGAGTCCGGTGGCACTCGCGCGGCGAGGTGGGGAGGGGCCCCCGCTGGTCCTCGTCCACGGCTGGGCGTCCCACTCCGGCGTCTGGGACGCGGTGGCCCGAGAGCTCGCAGGGCACTTCTCCCTGTACCTGGCGGACCTCCCCGGCCACGGGGCGAGCGCCGAGCCCGGCGAGGACGACCCCCTCGAGAAGGCCGCGCAGGAGATCCTCTCCTGCGTCCCGCCGGAGGCCACCTGGGTGGGGTGGTCGCTGGGCGGACTCGTGGCCCTCAGTGCCGCCCGTGAGGCTCGCGGGGGAGTCGGCAGGCTCGTTCTCGTGGCCAGCACGCCGCGGTTCGTGTCGGGTCCGGACTGGCCTCACGGCGTCCCCGTCGCCACGCTCGAGAGCTTCGCCGAGGACCTGGGGCGCGACCTCGAGGGAACCCTGGCGCGCTTCATCGCGCTGCAGACGCGGGGCTCGGAGCGTGCGACCCAGGTCGCCCGCGCCCTGCGCCAGAGGCTCCGGGAGGGTCCGGCGCCCAGCGGGGCCGGACTGCGGAGAGGTCTCCACTGGCTTCGGGAGAGCGACCTGCGGGACGCGCTGCGCCGCGTTGCCTGCCCGGTGCACGTCCTGCTGGGGGAGCGGGACACGCTCGTGCCGCCGGAGTGCCTGGGGGACATCCTGGCGCTGCGGCCGGACGCCGAGGGCACCGTACTCCCGGGGAGCGGGCACGCGCCCTTCCTCTCGGACCCCCGGGGCTTTTCGGATTTCCTCTTGCGGGGGTGTCTGCGTGTCGCCTGAAGAGAGCCTGGACCGGCGGTGGATGCGGGCCGCGTTCGAGCGGGCGGCGCCCGGGTACGACCAAGCGGCCGGCCTCCAGCGGGAGGTCGCGGACCGGGTACTGGAGCGGCTCGACCTCGTCCGTCTCGATCCCCACCGCGTCCTCGACCTCGGTGCCGGGACCGGCTACGGCATGCGTGCCCTCGGGGCGCGTTACCCCCGTGCCGAGGTGTACGGCATGGACATCGCCCACGGGATGCTGCGCGAGGCTCGCCGCCAGGCCCTCCCCGGCGCACCCGGGTATTCCCTCTACGTCTGTGGCGACGCCTTCCGGCTGCCGCTGGGGAACGACGCCTTCCCCCTCGTCTTCTCCAGTCTCACCCTGCAGTGGTGCGAAGACCTGCCCGCCGCACTCGCGGAGATCTGGCGCGTGTGCGCTCCGGGCGGCCTGGTGCTGTTCTCTTCCCTCGGGCCGGACACGCTCGGGGAGCTTTCGGATGCCTGGGCGGGGGCCGACGGGGGCTCTCACGTGAACCACTTTCTCGACATGCACCTTGTGGGCGACGCCCTGGTGGCGACGGGGTTCCGGGACGTCGTGACCGACGTGGACCGGATCACGTGGTTCTACCCCGGCGTCGTCGGCCTCATGCAGAGCCTGAAGTCCCTCGGGGCCCACAACGTGCGGCGGGACCGGCCGAGACACCTGACGCCACCCTCACGGCTCGCGAGCGTAGAGCGGCGCTACGAGGCGCTCCGGCGCCCCGAGGGACTCCCGGCCACCTATGAGGTGGTGTACGCGCACGCCTGGAAGCCGCCGGTCCCCGTCCCCGGCGTCGCACCTGTCATCGGAGGTGGTCCGTGAGCGTTCCCCACGCCTTCTTCGTCACCGGCACGGACACGGGTGTCGGCAAGACCCGCGCCTGCACGGGGTTCCTGGCCCGCGGCCGGCAGGAGGGACGATCCTGCGCTGGTCTGAAGCCCGTCGCCTCGGGTTGCACCCCCGGTCCCGGGGGCCTGCGCAGTGCAGACGCCCTGGAGTTGATGGCCGCCGCCACCGCACCGTTGCCCTACGCGGTCGTCAATCCCTGGGCGTTCGAACCGCCGGTCGCACCACACCTGGCGGCCGACCGGGTCGCGACGCGCGTGGACTTCACGGTCATCCGGGAGTCCCTGGACCGGGCGCGGGCGGCCGCTGACCTCGTGGTGGTGGAAGGTGTCGGCGGCTGGCTCGTTCCGCTGTCCGGCGAGCTGACCGTGGCCGACCTTGCCGCGGAGCTCGGTCTCCCGGTCGTCCTCGTGGTGGGCGTACGGCTCGGCTGCCTGAGCCACGCGCTGCTCACCGTGGAGAGTGTCGCCGCCCACGGCTCGAGGCTCCTCGGTTGGGTCGCGAGCGTCACCGACCCGGCCATGCCCGCGCTAGAGGCGAACCTCCGCACACTGGAGCTCCGGATCCCCGCGCCCCTCCTGGGTTGCCTCCCGCATGCGCCCACCGCGAGCCCGGCAGAGGTGGCGCTCGGTCTGAGGCTCCCGGGCGCCGGCTGAGTCTCGGGGTTCTGTGCGAGAATCCCTCGGGACGGGCGACCCGCCGGTCCCGAGGCCCCATGGCGACCACCGACGTCGAGACCTGCTTTCACTGCGGACTCCCGGTGCCGGCGGGGAGCCACTGGGTCGTGCGCATCGACGGCCGGGACCGGCCCATGTGCTGCCCGGGCTGCGGGGCGGTTGCCGAGGCGATCGTGGACGCCGGCCTCTCCGATTACTACCGGCACCGCACCAGCCCGGCCCTCACGGCCCAGGAACTGGTGCCGGCTGTGCTGGACCAGATGACGCTCTACGACCGGGAAGACCTGCAGGGCCGGTTCGTGCAGGTCGACGCGGAGAACGAGCGGGAGGCGGCGCTGATCCTGGAGGGGATCACCTGTGCCGCCTGCGTCTGGCTCAACGAGAGGCACGTGGGGCGCCTGCCCGGTGTCCTCGAGTTCCGCGTCAACTACGCGACCCAGCGGGCGCGAGTGCGGTGGGACCGCACGAAGATCCAGTTGAGCGACATCCTGAAGGCGATCGCCGCCATCGGTTACCTGGCGCACCCCTACGACCCGAGCCGCCAGCAGGACGTGGCCGACCGGGAGCGCAAGCTGGCGTTGCGCAGGCTGGTCGTCGCGGGCTTCGGGGCGATGCAGGTCATGATGTTCGCCATCGGCCTGTACATCGGGGCCTGGTCGGGCATCGACCCGGACATGGAGCGCTTCCTGCGCTGGGTCTCGATGGTGGTTGCGGTGCCGGTAGTGGTGTACTCCGCCCGCCCGTTCTTCTCGTCCGCCTGGGGCGAGCTGAAACGGCGCCAGCTCGGCATGGACGTCCCGGTGTCCCTGGCGATCGGCGCGGCCTTCCTGGCCAGTGTCTGGGCGACCGTGCGCAACGAGGGCGACATCTACTTCGACTCGGTGAGCATGTTCACCTTCTTCCTCCTGACCGGCCGGTACCTCGAGATGGCAGCGCGGCACCGGGCCGCGGCCACGGGTGAATCGCTGGTCAAGCTCCTGCCCATGACCGCGCACCGGCTCCAGGGCGACGACGAGGAGCAGGTGCCGGCCTCGGACCTGCAACCCGGGGACCGGGTGCGCGTGCGGCCCGGGGAGACCGTCCCCACCGACGGGCGCGTGACCGAGGGGTTGAGCACTATCGACGAGTCGCTGGTGACCGGGGAGAGCCTGCCGGTCGCGAAGCGCGAGGGCGACCGAATCATCGGGGGCACGGTCAACGTGGAGAGTCCCCTGGTCCTCACCGTCGAGCGGGTCGGGGAGGACACGGTCGTCGCATCGATCGTCCGCCTGCTGGACCGGGCCCAGACGGAGAAGCCGAGGATCGCCCAGCTCGCCGACCGCGCCTCGGCGTGGTTCGTCGGCCTCCTGCTCCTCGTGGCTGCCGGGGTCTACGCCTACTGGTACGGGCACGCCCCGGAAGACGCCTTCTGGGTCACGCTCTCCGTGCTGGTGGTGACCTGCCCCTGTGCCCTCGGGCTCGCGACGCCGGCGGCCGTCACCGCCGCGAGCGGCGCGCTCACCCGGCGCGGCCTCCTGCCGACCCGGGGCCACTCCCTCGAGGCGCTCGCGCGATCGACCCACGTGGTCTTCGACAAGACGGGGACGCTGACGCGGGGGCGGCCGGAGCTCCGCCAGAGCACGCTGCTCCGGGACGGGGACCTCGCGACGGTGCTGCGCATCGCGGCGGGCCTCGAGGCAGGGTCGGAACACCCCCTGGCCCTGGCCCTGACGCGCGCCGCGGGAGGCGCGGCGGTGGCCGAGTCGGTGGTGGCCACGCCGGGCCTCGGCGTGGAGGGCGTCGTCGACGGCCGGCGCTATCGGGTGGGGCGTCCGGACTACGTGGCCCGGTTGAGCGGGGCCGACACCGGTACCGCCGGGTCCGGCGAGGACGCGGGGACCACGACCGTGGCGCTCGGCGACGAGCGAGGTCTGCTTGCGCGCTTCGATCTCTCCGATAGCCTGCGGCCCGACGCGGCGCTCGCGGTCACGGCGCTCCAGCGGCTGGGCCTCGAGGTCTGGCTCCTTTCCGGAGACTCGGATGCGGCGGTCGCCCGCACCGCCCGGGAGCTCGGGATCCGGGTGGCGAAGGCGCGGTTGCGCCCCCAGGACAAGCTCGACGCCGTGCGCGCCCTGCAGGTGGCGGGCGCAGTGGTCACCATGGTCGGCGACGGGGTCAACGACGCCCCGGTCCTCGCCGGTGCCTCCGTGTCCATCGCGATGGGGCGGGCGACGGAGTTGGCCCAGGCGAGCGCGGACATGGTGCTCCTGTCCGAGCACCTGCCCCACATCGCGGAGGGTGTGGCGACGGCACGCCGGATGCTCACCGTGATCCGGCAGAACCTCTCGTGGGCCCTGCTCTACAATCTGGTCGCGGTACCCCTCGCGGCGGCAGGCCTGGTGCTCCCCTGGATGGCGGCCATCGGGATGTCGTTCAGCTCGCTCCTGGTGGTCCTGAATGCGCTCCGACTGAAGCGCATCGTGCCCCTTCCGGAGACGAGGGCCACGTAAGACACTCGCGCCCGGACAGGGTGCCTCAGGGGCGGAGCATGGAAATCCTCTATCTGCTGATCCCGGTGAGCCTCGTGATCGCCGCCCTGGCGGTCGGCATCTTCTTCTGGGCGGTGAAGTCCGGGCAGTACGACGACCTGGAAGGCCCTGCGTGGCGCATCCTCTTCGACGACGAGCCGAGAGCCCGGAATGGGGACGAAGGCGAGCCAGTCAAGGTTGGCGAGGGCTCGAACGCTGGAGAGGATTCCCCGAAGTCCGGGGCGGTCGCCGCAAGGACGCCCGCGAGGCACGGACAGGGGCGAGGACCCGAGCGGGATGGACCCTGAGGGCTTTGTGGCTATAACTATTTGTTTTTATTAGTTTTTATAGGCCCAGAATCCGCTCTCCCCGAGCGTTTCCGTGGGGTTCGCACCTCCAGCGCGCACCTCCCGTCCTCCCCTTCAGCACGCCCCTTCAGAGGGTGGCCCGGCCCGGCTGCACGAACGCCCGCTCGTGGATCTCCTGGCAGGTTACGCAGCGGGTGGCCGTCGGCTCGGTGAGCAGGCGCTCGTAGCCGATGCGGGTCCCGCAGTCGACACAGGTGCCGTAGGTGCCCGTGCGCAGCCGGAGCAACGCGGCCTCGGTTTCCCGTATCGCGTCGATGTGCAGGTCCACCACCGCGAGGCCCACGTCCACCAGCAGGTCCGCGACGGACTCGTCACCCGGGTCGTGCACGCGCCCGGCGAGGTCCAGGAAACCCTCGCTGTCCGCCGCCAGCAGCTCGCGGCGCACCTCCGCCCGCAGTTTCTCGTAGCGCTGCTCCAGCCGCTGCTTCAGGCTGGCCAGCCGTTCGCCAGACAGGTCGCTCGCCATGGGGCTTCTCTCCTCAGAACGCCAGCTCCGCCCTCAGCTTGCGCATGGCGTTGGCCTCGATCTGCCGGATGCGCTCGGCCGACACGTTGTAGCGGTCGGCCAGCTCCTGCAGCGTGACCCGCTCTTCGGCAAGCCACCGATGCTCCAGGATGTCACGGCTGCGCCCGTCGAGCTTCGTGAGCGCCGCGTGCAGCCGGGCCGCGCCCCGGGCCTCCCATTCCTCTTCTTCCACCCGGGTCGCGGGGTCGAACCTCATATCCTCGAGGTAGGCGACGGGCGCACGCCCCTCGTGCTCGTCACTGCCGTCCGCGGGTCCGTCGAGGGCGGTGTCGGTCGCGCTGAGCCGCTGCTCCATCTCGATCACCGCCTCGGGCGGGACGTCCAGATCGCGCGCGATGGCCTCGACCTCCTCGCGGTTCATCCAGCCGAGGCGCTTCTTCGCGCTGCGCAGGTTGAAGAACAGCTTGCGCTGCGCCTTGGTCGTCGCGACCTTCACGATCCGCCAGTTGCGCAGGATGTACTCGTGGATCTCGGCGCGGATCCAGTGCACCGCGAACGAGACGAGGCGCACGCCCAGGGAGGGGTCGAAGCGCTTCACGGCCTTCATCAGGCCCACGTTCCCCTCCTGGATCAGGTCGGCCTGGGGCAGCCCGTACCCCTTGTAGCCCCGGGCCACGTGGACCACGAAGCGCAGGTGCGACATGACGAGCGCCCGCGCCGCGTCCAGGTCCAGGTCCCGCTGGAAGCGCTCCGCGAGGTCCCGCTCCTCCTCCGCGCTGAGCATCGGAAAGCGGGCGACGGCCTGCTCATAGCTTTCCGGGCTACCGAGCGGCAGTGCCATCGCGAGCGTGAGAGCCTTGGTCATCGCGTCCCTGTCCCCATCGAGAAGTCTGGAACAAATTTAGCAGTCACTGCTTTAGAGTGCCAGGTCCCCCGGGAGTTTCGCCCCCCGGGGGGCGTCCCGTCAGGGCTTGACCGCGCGCAGGTAGCGGCTCACGGCGAGCCAGGCGCCGAGCAGCCCGAGGAGCCCTCCCCCGAGCACGAGCGCCGCGCCCACGCCGGCCCCCATTCCCTGCAGGCGGAAGTCGCTGCCGTACAGCGCCGCGAGGCGGGCCACGGGCCCTCCGAGGGCAAGCCCGATGGCCCCGAGGCAGAGCCAGGCGGCGATGCCGCCCAGTACCCCGTACCAGAGGCCGGTGTAGAGGAAGGGCCGGCGCACGAAGGCGTCCGTCGCCCCGAAGAGCTTGCTGATCTCGATCTCGTCCCGCCGCCCCTGGATGGTCATTCGGGTGGTGTTCGCGATCACGAGGAGGACCGCGAGCGCGAGCGCCCCCGCGAGTACCGCCGCGGTGCGCTCCCCCAGCCCCGCGGTGGCTTGCAGGCGGCGGACCCACTCGAGGTCGAACTGGGCGCCGTCCGCCTCCGGCAGCGCGGCGAGACGGTCCACGAGCGCCCCGGGGGCTCCTGGAGCCCCGGGAGGCCCGGGGCTCGGCCCCGGGCGGGGCTGGACCAGCAGCACGGCCGGGAGCGGGTTGGAGTCCAGGCTGTCCACCAGCTCGCCCATGCCGGAGAAGGTGCGGTACTCGGCGAGGGCCTCGGCGCGGGTGAGCACGCGGACCGCGCCCACCTCGGGCCAGCGGGACACCGTGTCGCCCAGGGCCACCGCCTTGCGGTCGTCCACCTCGGTCTTCAGGAAGACCGACACCTGGGTGGAGCGGTCCCAGGCGGCCATCACCGCGCGCAGGTTCTCTACCGAGACGTGGAGCGAGGCCGGCAGGGCCAGCGCGATCCCGATGAGCAGCGTCGTCATCGAGGTGGCCACGGGGGTCCGGGTCAGCTGCCCGAGGCTCGAGACCGCCACCTGGGCGTGCCGGGTCAGCCAGGCGGAGAAGTGCTCCACCAGACCCCGGGCCGGCGCCCGGGCGCGCGCGGGGCGTGCCCGGCGGGTCACGGCAGCGGGCGCCCGGAGTCCGTCGCCAGGCGCCCGGACTGCAGCGACAGGATGCGCTTGCCCATCTGGCGGATCAGGTCCAGGTGATGGCTCGCGATGAGGACGGTGACCCCGACCTGCTGGAAGCGCTCGAAGAGGCGCATGACCTCGCGCGAGAGGTCGGGGTCGAGGTTGCCCGTGGGCTCGTCGGCGAGCAGGACCGCAGGCCGGTTCACCACAGCGCGTGCGATGCCGACCCGCTGCTGCTCCCCGCCGGAGAGCGACTCGGGCAGGTGACGCTCCTTGCCCAGGAGCCCCACGTGGTCCAGGGCCGCGCGCACCCGGCGTCCGGTCTCCCGATGGCTGTAGCCCGCGATCACCAGCGGCAGGGCCACGTTGTCGAAGACGGTGCGGTCCAGCAGCAGCCGGTGGTCCTGGAAGGTGATCCCGACCCTGCGCCGGTAGTAGGGCACGCGGCGGGGCGCGAGCTTGCCGAGGTTCTGTCCCCCCACGATCACCTGCCCCTGGGTGCTGCGCTCGATGAGGCCCACGAGCCGCAACAGCGTGCTCTTGCCTGCACCCGAGTGCCCCGTCACGAAAACCATCTCCCCGGCGTCCACGTGCAGGCTCACGTGGGACAGGGCCTGGTGACCGTTGGGGTAGCTCTTGCTGACGTCGTCGAAGGTGATCACGAGCCGAGGCGCAGCTCAGTGCTCCAGCAACGCGTCCACGAACGCCTCCGCGTCGAAGGGCCGGAGGTCCTCGACGCCCTCGCCGATCCCGATGAAGCGGATGGGCAGCCCCAGCTCCCGGGCGATGGCGAACACGATGCCGCCCTTTGCGGTCCCGTCGAGCTTGGTGAGGGCGAGGCCCGTCACCTGCACCGCGCTCTGGAAGTGCCGCGCCTGGGACAGGGCGTTCTGGCCCGTGCCGGCATCCAGGACCAGGAGGACCTCGTGGGGGGCCGTCGGGTCGACCTTGCCCAGGACCCGGCGGACCTTCTTCAGCTCTTCCATCAGGGGCTCGCGCGTGTGCAGGCGCCCCGCGGTGTCCGCCAGCAGCACGTCGACGCGCCGGGCCCGGGCGGCCTGGAGCGCGTCGTACACGACCGAGGCGGAATCGGCCCCGGTCTGCTGGGCGATGACCGGCGCCTGCACGCGCTCGCCCCAGCGCTGGAGTTGCTCCACGGCGGCGGCCCGGAAGGTGTCTCCGGCCGCCATCATCACCGAGCGCCCTTCGGCCCGCAGCCGGTGGGCGAGCTTGCCGATGGTGGTGGTCTTGCCGGCGCCGTTCACCCCCACGACCAGGATGACCCAGGTCCCCTCCCCCGGCGCAGGGACCGTGAGGGGTATCGCGGCGGGGCGCAGCACGGCGATCATGTCCTCGCGCAGGGCGCGGTACAGGGCCTCGGCGTCACCGAGCTCGCGGCGCGCGACCTGGGCGGTGAGACGTGCGACGATGTCGCGGGTCGCCTCGACACCCACGTCGGCCGTCAGCAGCACCGTCTCGATCTCCTCCAGGAGGTCGGCGTCGATGGCCCGGCGCCCGAGCACCAGGGCGGCCAGCTTCTCGGTGAGTCCGGCGCGGGTGCGCTCGAGCCCTCGGCGCAGGCGCGTCAGCAGGCCGGAGCGGCCGGTGTCTGCGTTCGGGGCGGCGGGGTCTCGACGGGACAGGAACATGGGGCCTCTCGGGCGGTCTCACTGCGGGTCAATGCTAGCACCTCCGGGTGAACGGAGCGGACGATGGGCAGGCGAGCGGGCGGCTGGATGTGGGTGACCTTGCTGGTGGGCGCGGCCCTGGCGATGCCGGCCGCCGCCGGGGGGCGGGTCGAGGAGTACGTGCTGGACAACGGGCTCCGGGTGCTGGTCAAGCCGGATCGGCGGGCGCCCGTGGTGGTCTCCCAGGTCTGGTACCGGGTGGGCTCCAGCTACGAGCACGACGGGATCACCGGCATAAGTCATATGCTCGAGCACATGATGTTCAAGGGGACCGAGACCTACGGCCCGGGCGAGTTCTCCCGCCTGATCGCGGCCGAAGGGGGGCGGGAGAACGCCTTCACCGGGCAGGACTACACGGGGTACTTCCAGAACCTCGCCTCCGACCGCCTGGAAGTGAGCTTCCGTCTGGAGGCGGACCGCATGGCAGGGCTGCGGCTGCGGGAAGAGGACTTCCTGAAGGAGCGGGCGGTCGTCTCCGAGGAGCGGCGGCTGCGCACGGAGGACGAGCCGGAGTCCCTCACCTATGAGGTGTTCCAGGCGACCGCGTACCAGACGAGCCCGTACCGCCACCCCGTCATTGGCTGGATGGCGGACATCGAGGCCTACACGCTCCAGGACCTGAAGGACTGGTACCGGCGCTGGTACGCCCCCAACAACGCCACGCTGGTGGTGGTGGGCGACGTGGAGCCCGAGGCGGTGCTCGCCCTCGCGCGCAAGCACTTCGGGCCGCTGCCGCCGGCCGAGGTGCGGCCGCCGAAGCCGCGCCCGGAGGTGGAGCAGACGGGGCTCAGGCGGGTCGTCGTTTCGGCCCCGGCGGAGCTGCCCTACCTCGTGCTGGGCTACAAGGCCCCCACCGTGAAGGACGCGCCGGAGGACTGGGAGCCTTACGCCCTGGCCGTGCTGGCGGCGGTGCTCGGGGGCGACGAGAGTGCGCGCCTGCAGCGCCGGCTGGTGCGGGGGGAGGAGATCGCGGCCGACGCGGGCGCCTCCTACGACCCGTTCGACCGCATGACGACCCTGTTCACCGTCGCGGCGACGCCGGCCGGGGGCCGCACCGTCGGCGAGCTCGAGGCGAAGCTGCGCGAGGAGGTCGGCCGGCTGCGGGAGGCCCCCATCGACCCGGCGGAGCTGGACAAGGTGAAGACCCAGGTGGTCGCCTCCGACGTCTACCAACTCGACTCCGTGATGGCCCAGGCCATGCGCCTCGGCCGGCTGGAGACCGTGGGGGCGGGGTGGCGGGTCGGCGAGGAGTACGTGGAGCGCATCCGGGCGGTGACGCCCGAGCAGATCCACGCGGTGGCCCGCAAGTACCTGGTGGACGCCTCCCTCACCGTCGCTCACCTGGAGCCCCGGCCGGCGGAGCGCAGCGCAGCCGGTGGCGGTGCCGGCGGCACCACGCCGGCGGGGAGCTCCCATGCGCGCTAGGCCCCTTGCGCTCCTTGCCCTGGCGGCCCTCGCCGCCCTCAGCCTGCCCGTCCAGGCCCTGCCCACGATCACCTCCTGGCACACGGCCAACGGGGCCCGGGTCCTGTTCGTGGAGGCCCGCGAGCTGCCCATCGTGGACGTGAGCGTCCTCTTCGACGCGGCCGGCTCCCGTGACGGGGACCGCCCGGGGCTCGCGCGCCTGACCAACGGCCTGCTTGCCGAGGGTGCGGGCGGGCTCTCGGCGGACGCCATCGCGGAGCGCTTCGCGGGGCTCGGCGCCCAGTTCGGCGCGGCCTCCCAGCGGGACATGGCCAGCGTGGAGCTCCGCACCCTGAGCGACGCCCCCACGCTGGAGGCCTCGCTCGAGCTCGCGGCGACCGTCCTTACCCGCCCCGACTTCGCGCCCGACGCCTTCGAGCGGGTGCGCGCCCAGATGCTGGTGGCGCTGCGGCAGGTGGAGCAGTCGCCCGACGACCGGGTCGAGCGCGAGTTCTTCCGCGCCCTCTACGCCGGCCACCCCTACGCCTCGCCCCCGGAGGGGACCGCGGAGGGGCTGAAGGGCCTCTCCCGGGAGGACGTGCGGGCCTTCCACGCGCGCCACTACGTAGGGCGCAACGCCGTCGTGTCCATCGTGGGCGACCTGGACCGGGCCGGTGCCGAGCGGCTCGCCGAGCGCCTGGTGGGCGGGCTGCCGGCGGGGGAGCCGCCCCCGCCCCTGCCGTCCGCGGGGCGCCTCGGGGAGGCGCGGACCCTGCGGGTGGACCACCCCTCGAGCCAGACGCACGTGCGCCTCGGGGACGCCACCGTCACGCGGGCCGACCCGGACTACTTCGCGCTCTACGTGGGCAACCACGCGCTCGGTGGCAGTGGCCTCGTCTCCCTCCTCGCCGAGGAGGTGCGCGAGAAGCGTGGGCTCTCCTACAGCGTCTACAGCGCCATCGCGCCCATGCGGGTGCCGGGGCCCTTCCTGATCGGGCTCCAGACCCGGAACGAGCAGGCGGGCGAGGCCCTCTCCGTGGCCCTCGGCACCCTGCGCCGATTCATCGGGGAGGGGCCGACGGAGGAGGAGCTCGACGCCGCCCAGCGCAACATCACCGGCGGCTTCGCCCTGCGGGTCGACAGCAACAAGAAGGTCCTCGGCCAGATCGCCTCCATCGGCTTCTACGGCCTCCCGCTCGACTACCTCGCTACCTTCACCGACCGGGTACGGGCGGTCTCGCGCGAGGCCGTCCGGGACGCCTTCCGCCGGCACGTGGACCCGGACCGCATGCTCACGGTCCTGGTGGGCAAGCCGGGGGAGGCGGCCCAGGGCGCGCCGCCGAGCGCGCCGTGACCCCCGCCCCCCCGGGGTGCGTCCGGGTCATCGGCGGGCGCTGGCGGGGCCGCCGGCTGCCCGTGCCGGACCTGCCCGGCCTTCGCCCGACCCCGGACCGGGTCCGGGAGACCCTCTTCAACTGGCTCGCGCCGGTCATCGAGGGGGCGGTGTGCCTGGACCTCTTCGCCGGTAGCGGGGCCCTCGGGTTCGAGGCCGCCTCCCGCGGCGCGGGGCGGGTCGTGATGGTCGAGGAGAGCGAGCGGGCGGCCGCGGGGATCCGCGCGCTCGCGGCCGAGCTGGGTGCCGCCGGACTGGAGGTCCATCGGGCCGAGGCGCTCGTTTGGCTGCGCCGGGCGAGCGGGTGCTTCGACATCGTGTTCCTCGACCCCCCCTTCCATCGGGGCCTGCTCGCGCCCGCCTGCGCGCTCCTGGAGTCCCAGGGCCTGCTCGCACCCGGCGGTCACGTCTACCTGGAGTCCGAGGCGGCGGTCTACGAGGCCACGCTCCCCGCCGGATGGGAGCTCGTGCGCAGCGGCAAGGCCGGCGACGTGAGGTACCATCTTGCCCGGCGCCCCACCGCACCGGCCGCGCCGGCCTGAGGAGAGAGAACGATGCCGCTCACCGTCGTCTACCCGGGGACCTTCGACCCCATCACCAACGGACACTGCGACCTGATCGAGCGGGCCTCGAAGCTCTTCGAGCGGGTCATCGTGGCGGTGGCGGCGAGCACGCACAAGCAGGCGTTCTTCCCCATCGAGGAGCGCCTGGCGCTCGCCGAGCAGGCGGTGCCCGCCCACTCGAACGTGGTGGTGCGCCGCCTCGACGGGCTGCTGGTCGACTTCGTGGTGGCCCAGGGGGCGTCGGTCATCCTGCGCGGCCTGCGGGCCGTGTCGGACTTCGAGTACGAGTTCCAGCTGGCCAGCATGAACCGGCGCCTGGTGCCGACCGTGGAGACGCTCTTCCTCACCCCTGCCGAGCAGTTCGGGTTCATCTCCTCGACCCTGGTCCGGGAGCTCGCGGCCCTCGGCGGTGACGTCAGCCCCTTCGTGCCCCAGCCGGTGGCCGCTGCCCTGGCACGGCGATTCGGTTATCCTAACGGCGTCAAACCTTCAGAGAGGTGGTAACGCAATGGCCCTCGTGATCACCGAAGAGTGCATCAACTGCGACGTCTGCGAGCCCGAGTGCCCGAACGAGGCGATCTCCCAGGGCGATGACCACTACGTCATCAACCCGTCGCTCTGCACCGAGTGCGTAGGCTTCTTCGACGAGCCCCAGTGCGTCTCCGTCTGCCCGGTGGAGTGCATCCAGCCGGACCCCGCGCACCCGGAGACGAAGGAGCAGCTGCAGGCGAAGTTCAACCGCCTGAACGCCCAGTAGTCCGGGACCAGCGCGCCGGCCGCGCGTCGCGTCAGTCGAAGCGGCCGGCGTCCAGCCTCTCGAGCCAGGGGCGATCGACCTCGTCGAAGCGCAGGATGCGCCGTCCCCGGTGGTCGCGCAGGAACTCCTGCGCGTCGGCGCGGGTGGCCAGCGGGACGAGCTCGTGGCCCATGGGGCCCAGCACGTCCGAGCCGACGACGTACCACGCCTCCCGGGCGTCGACCCGGGCGAGCCCGTAGTATTCGGTGACGGCGACGGTCCTCACGCCGTCGGCCGGGCGGTCGGGCTCGTAGCGCCGCAGGTCGAGCAGGTACTTGCAGAGGTCCTTCGCGCCGTCGAAGTGGACGGCGTGGCCGTCACGCCAGAGGACCGTCGCCACCCACTCGGGGTAGCGGGCCACGAACATCCCGCAGACCGGACAGGTGTCCCGCGGGCCCGGTGGCGGTGTCTCTACCGGTCCCGCCCGGGGGGTGGCCGGCACAGCCGCCAGCACCAGCACCGACAGGGTCCCCAGTCCCCCCTGCAACCACCTTCTTCGGCTCGTCATCGCTCCACCGTCTCCCTCGCCTGCAACAGGGGCTCGACCATCCCGAGGAAGGTCTCCGGGCTCGACTCCCCCACGATCCGGCCTCGCACCACGCCCGCCGGGTCCACCACCACGGTCACCGGCAGGCCCATCACCCCGTAGGCCCGGGTCACGGCCCCTTCGCCATCGAGCAGCACCTCGGCGCTGAGGTCCAGCTCCCGGGCGAAGCGCGCCACCGCGTCCCGGGGCTGCATGACGTTCACCGCGAGGAGGACGAGGCCCCGGTCCCGGATCCCGCGGTAGACCGGCTCCAGCGCGGTCATCTCGGGCCGGCAGTAGGGGCACCAGTCGGCCCAGAAGCGGATGGCGACCACCCGCCCCGGGTAGCCTCCGGGGAAGGCGGCCGTGCCCCCCTCGAGCCGGGGCAGCGTGAAGGCGGGGGCCTGCATTCCGGTCCGGACCAGCAAGGGGGCCTGGTCACAACCGGCGGCGACCGTCAGCACGAGGGCCAGGGCGAGCAGGAGGCGGGTCACGGCAGGAGCTCCAGGTGGGAGCGCAGCACTGCCCAGGTGGCGAGGAGGTAGAAGGCCCCGAGCAGGACGGTGGCCCACCCGGCGCAGCGCGCGGCGCGCCGCGGCGCGGCAAGGGCCAGGCTCGGGACCCGGGCGAAGGGGCCCGAGACCGCGGCGGCGAGGGCGCAGGCGGTGCCGGCAAAGAGCGCGGAATACAGCGGGTAGCCCAGGTAGTCGTACCCTCCCTTCAGCAGGCAGAAGGGGCAGTGGTGGTGAGGGCTCTCGTAGACGTAGACGGAGAGGAAGGACACCACGCCCGCCAGGGCGGCCGCAAAGGCGGCCACGGCGGCCACCCCCAGCGCCGCCCCGCCGCGGCCCGCGGCCCACCCGGTCCGGGCCGCGAGGGCCAGCACGAAGGCCCCGGTGAGGTAGAAGGCCGCCATCGTGGGGCCGGCGGGCAGCCCGGCGACCTCCGAGGCCACCCCTGCGCCCTCCACGCTGAAGAGCGACCCGCAGCAGGAGGTGATGACCTCGGGCGAGAGCCCCGAGAAGTGGAGGAACTGCAGCAGGGCCTCGGCGACCGCGACCGGAGCCAGGCCGACCAGGAGGGCGTACTTGCCGCGCACCAGGGGATAGTCATCGCCGTCCCGGTCCAGCCGGTCGAGGGCGAGCCAGACCGCGGCCCCGAAGAACAGCGCGACCTTCAGGCCGAGGGCAGGGAAGCCGAAGGGGGTCGCGTTCAGGGTCCCGGTGGCGCACATGGCGCCCGTGATCTGGCTCGAGAGGGACTCCGCCGCGAAGACGAAGAGGCCGAGCGACAGGGCCTGGGCGGCCAGCACCAGGCCCAGCACCGCCGAGACCAGCGAGGTCCCGCGCTCGAGCCGGATCTGCCCCTCGCTCCCGCTCGCCAGGTCCCAGCGGCGCACGACCCGGACCGCGAACGGGACCGCGAGCGCCAGCCCCACGGTCACCAGGGAGGAGACGACCAGCAGGGCCAGCACGGGGGGATGGAGCAGCATGGCGATAGGCCCGGAAGGCGATTCCGCCGTCAGGCGGCGCCTTCGACCCGCCCGTCCCGCAGGGCGACCACCCGGTCCACCAGGGTCGCCTCGCACACCAGGGGGTCGTGGCTCGTCAGGATCACCGTGCGCCCCTCGGCCTTGAGCCCCGCGACGATCTCGAGGAAGTCGCGCGAGTGCCCGGTATCCAGGTTTGCGGTGGGCTCGTCGGCGATCAGCACCTGGGGGTCGTTCACCAGGGCGCGCGCGATGGCGGCGCGCTGGGCCTCGCCCCCCGAGAGCCACTCCGACCGGGCCCCGGCCCGGTCCGCGATGCCGAGGCGCCCGAGGAGCCTCTCGGCCCTCGCCCGCAGCTCAGCGTAGGGTGGGGCCTCCGGGTAGGCGGGCAGCATGACGTTCTCGAGCACGCTGAGCCCCCGGACCAGGTGGAACTGCTGGAACACGAAGCCGAAGGTGCGCCGGCGGAGCTCGGCCAGGAACTTCTCCGGGAGGGCCGAGACCAGGCGGTCGCCCAGGCGCACCCGCCCCGAGGTCGGCCGGGCGAGGCACCCGACGAGCGACACCAGGCTCGTCTTTCCCGACCCGCTCGGCCCCCGGAACACCGTCACGGACCCCGGCTCGATGGTGAGCGTGACGCCCCGGACGGCCCAGACCTCGTTCGGGCTGCCCTGGTGAAAGGCCTTGCGGACGTCCTCGAGCCGGATCACTCCTGCGCCCCCCGCATCACCGCGTCGGGGTCCGCGACGGCGGCGCGCCACGTGGGCACCAGGGTCACCGCGGTGTAGGGCACGACTGTGAGCGCGAAGAGGGCCAGCACCCCGGCGGGCTCCACGTGGGGGACCAGCCGGAACTCCGGGTAGAGCGTCGCCCAGCCCTTGAGGAGTGGCGCGAGCAGAGGGGCCCCGGCCCAGAAGACGTGGGCGTAGGCGAGGACGTAGCCCACGAGGAAGGCGGTGAGGGAGACGACCGCGCCTTCCCAGAGCTTCATGCGCAGCACGTCCCCGGTGTCCCACCCCACGGCCTTGAGGATGCCAATCTCGCGGCGCTCCTCGGCCGAGAGGCCGGAGGCGCGGTCCCAGGCGAAGATGGCGAAGGCGAAGAGTGCCGCGCTGAGGAGCAGCAGCCCCACCCCCTCGCGCCAGGCGAAGACCGCCTCGTAGGTCCTCGCGACCTCCTCCCGGAGCACCGGCCGGGTGTCGGGCAGGGCCCGGGTGACCTTGTCCGCCACCGTACGCACCTCGCGTGCGTTGCGCACCCGCAGGGCGAGGTCGGTGTAGAGGCCCTCCGGCACGCCGAGCCAGCGCCGGAAGTCCCTCTCGGCGACCAGGAAGAGGTCGGCGGTGAGGAGCTCGCTGGCCGGGTCCAGCAGGTCCGTGACCCGCAGCGCGAGCGGCTCGCCCCGGGTGTCGCGGAAGGCGACGACGTCCCCCACCGCGAGGCCCCGGGAGCGGGCGACGCCCCGGCCGATGCGGGCGGAGCCGGCGGGCGGTGGGTCGGCCGCCGGCACGAGCACGGTGTAGTTGGCACCGCTGGCGGGGTCGTAGTGGTAGCCCCAGAGGCGGGGCTCGGCAGCGGCCACGCCGCGGATCTTTCGGACCTCTTCGAGATAGGCGGCGGGGATCGGGTCGTGGCGTCCTGCGACGAGCCGCTGGACGGTCAGCTCGGGCGCGCCCTCCAGCAGCGCCCTGGCCTCCCGGCGCAGGGCCGACCCGAAGAGCAGGACAGAGGCGAGGGCGAAGACCAGGGCCCCGTACACCAGGAGCAGCGAGAGGTTGCGGCCCTTGCGCCGCAGGAGCGCCGCCAGCGTGTAGTCCAGGAGGTAACGCTGGCGCGCGAGCACCGGTCTCAGGGGGCCCGCAGGTGGGGCGGCGGCGGGACCACCGCCCCGGAGGGGAAGTGGTCGAGGGCCCCGGGGTGGTCCTGGAAGGCGGCGTGACGGTCCGCCAGCGCGGGGTGCCGCGTGTAGCGGGCCGCCGTGGCCAGCGCGAGGTCCGTCAGGCCCAGCTGCCCGCCGAGCGCCCCGGGTCCCACGGCCCCCTGCCCTGCCGGTCCGCGCAGGACCGCATCCGCCAGGGTCCCCCCCGCGAGAAGGGCGAGGCCCGCGAGAACCGCAAAGAATCGGTCGGACCGGCGTCGGCGGGACATCGATCGCGCAAGCGGCCTGGGCGCGCCCGGTCGGCGCTCGACGGGATTATACCCGGCGACCTCCGCCCCGCGCCGGGGCCCTCAGGCGGGGGCCTTCAGCGTTGGCACCGGGGGCAGAAGAAGGCCGCGCGCTGGGCGACGACCCGCCGTCGGAGTGAGTGCCCACACACCTCGCAGGGCTCACCTTCCCTGTCGTACACGCGCAGTTGCCGGGAGAAGCGGCCGGGCTTGCCGTCGGCGCCGACGAAGTCCTGGAGGGTCGTGCCGCCGGCCCGGATGGCCTCGGCGAGGACCGAGCGCACGGCCTCGGCGAGCCGTCCGTAACGGGCCCGGGCGATGCTCCCCGCGGCGCGGCCGGGGTGGATGCCCGCGAGGAACAGGGACTCGCTGGCGTAGATGTTGCCGACCCCGGTGACCACGTGGCCGTCCATCAGGAACGCCTTGACCGGGCACCGGCGGCCCCGGCTCAGGCGGAAGAGGTAATCCCCCGAGAAGGCCGCGTCGAAGGGCTCGGGGCCGAGGGTCGCGATGAGGGGGTGGCGGGAGGGGTCCTCGCGGGTCCAGAGCAGGCAGCCGAAGCGGCGGGGGTCGGTGAGCCGCAGCGCCCTTCCGCCCTCGATCACCAGGTCCAGGTGGTCATGGGCCGTCGGGGGGGCTGCGGCTTCCACCAGCCGGAGACTGCCGGACATCCCCAGGTGGAGAATGAGCGTCCCGGCGCCCGTGCGCAGGAGCAAGTACTTACCCCGGCGGTCGACGGCAAGGACCGTCTGGCCCTGCACCTCGCCCTCGAGCCCCGCCGGGACTGGCCAGCGCAGCCGCCGGTCGCGCACCGTGAGCCGCTCGACCCTTCGCCCCTCGAGGTGCGGTGCGATCCCGCGCCGGGCGGTCTCGACCTCCGGGAGCTCCGGCACGGCGTCAGGTGTGGTAGGGCCGGCTCAGTTCGTGCACCGCCTCCACGAAGACCCCCACGTGCTCCGGGCGCACCTGGGGGTGCACCCCGTGGCCGAGGTTGAAGACGTGTCCGGTGCCCGGACCATAGCTCGCGAGGATGGTGGCCACCTCGGCGCGGATCTTCTCCGGGGACGCGTACAGCACGCTGGGGTCCATGTTCCCCTGCAGGGCGACCCGGTCGCCCACCCGCCGACGGGCCTCGCCGATCTCGAGGGTCCAGTCGACCCCCAGGGCGTCGCACCCGGAACCGGCCATGTCCTCCAGCCAGCTCGCCCCGCCTTTGGTGAACAGGATCACCGGCACCCGCCTGCCTTCGGCGACCCGGGTGAGGCCCTCGACCACCCGGGCCATGTAGGCCAGCGAGAACTCCTGGTAGGCGCGGGTGGAGAGCGCGCCGCCCCAGGTGTCGAAGAGCATCAGGGCCTGGGCCCCTGCCGCCACCTGGGCATTCAGGTACGCCGTAACCGCCCGGGTGACCTTCTCCAGGAGCTCGTGCATCCGGCCCGGGTCGTCGTAGAGCATGCCCTTGGCGATGCGGAACTCCTTGCTCGTTCCCCCCTCGACCATGTAGGTCGCGAGGGTCCAGGGGCTGCCCGAGAAGCCGATGAGGGGCACGCGCCCCGCGAGCTCCCGGCGGATGAGGCGCACCGCGTCCATCACGTAGCGCAGCTCCCGCTCGGGGTCCGGCACCGGCAGGGCCGCGATGTCGCCGGCCCTGCGCACGGGACGCTCGAAGCGTGGTCCCTCCCCCTCCTCGAAGCCCAGCCCGAGCCCCATGGCGTCGGGCACCGTGAGGATGTCCGAGAACAGGATCGCCGCGTCCAGGGGGAAGCGCTCGAGGGGCTGCAGCGTCACCTCGCAGGCGAGGTCCGGGGTCTGGCAGAGCGCGAGGAAGCTCCCGGCGCGGGCGCGGGTCTCCCGGTACTCCGGCAGGTAGCGCCCGGCCTGGCGCATGATCCAGACGGGCGTCACGTCGACGGGCTCGCGCAGCAGCGCGCGCAGGAAGCGATCGTTCTCGAGGGGGATCATGGCGCCTTCCGCAGTCTCGGGTCCCCCATTGTCGCGGAACCTCCCGCGCCGCGCGAGCACCCCGGCCCCAGGTTACCCCGGGAGCTCGGACCGCCCCATCAGGAACTCGTCCACCGCGCGGGCGCACTGGCGCCCCTCGCGGATGGCCCAGACCACCAGCGACTGTCCCCGGCGCATGTCGCCCGCGGCGAAGACCCGGGGGACCGAGGTCTGGTAGCCGACCGTGTCGGCCCGCACATTGCCCCGGGGGTCGAGCGCGACGCCCACCTCCTCCAGGAGCCCCTCGTGCACGGGGCGCGCGAAGCCCATGGCGAGGAGGACGAGGTCGGCCTTCAGGGCGAATTCACTGCCGGGGACCTCGGCCATCCGCCAGTTGCCGGCCGCGTCCTTCTGCCAGTCGACCCGGACGAGGGTCATGCCGGTGACGTGCCCGTCCTCGCCGTGGAAGGCCTTTGTCGACACGGCCCACTCGCGCCTCGCCCCCTCGTCGTGGGAGGACGAGGTGCGCAGCTTGTTCGGCCAGTTCGGCCAGGTGAGGGGCTTGTCCTCGCGCTCCGGCGGCCGCGGCAGGATCTCGAGCTGGGTGATGGAGAGCGCCCCCTGGCGCACGGAGGTTCCGATGCAGTCCGAGCCGGTGTCGCCGCCGCCGATCACCACGACGTTCTTGCCCGCCGCGGTGACGCCGGCCACGCGGTCGCCCGCGACGCGCCGGTTCTGCTGGGGCAGGAAGTCGAGCGCGAACAGGACCCCCCCGAGCTCCCGCCCCGGGACCTGGAGGTCCCTCGGTCGCTCCGACCCGCCGGCGAGCACGACGGCGTCGAACTCGTCCAGCAGCCGCCGCGCCGGGTAGTCGACGCCCACGTGCGTCAGGGGGTGGAAGTTGACCCCCTCGGCGTGCATCTGGGAGATGCGGCGGTCGATCAGGTGCTTCTCCATCTTGAAATCGGGGATCCCGTAGCGCAGCAGCCCGCCGATCCGGTCGTGCTTCTCGTACACGTGCACCTTGTGGCCGGCGCGGGCGAGCTGCTGGGCGCAGGCGAGGCCGGCGGGGCCGGACCCGACCACCGCGACCCGCATGCCCGTGCGATGGCTCGGGATGTGGGGCTCGATCCAGCCCTCCTCCCAGGCCCGGTCGATGATCGCGCACTCGATCGTCTTGATGGCCACCGGCGTGTCGTTGATGTTGAGCGTGCAGGACGCCTCGCAGGGCGCCGGGCAGACGCGGCCGGTGAATTCGGGGAAGTTGTTGGTGGCGTGGAGCACCTCCAGGGCGCGCCGCCAGTTGCCCCGGTAGACGAGGTCGTTCCAGTCCGGGATCAGGTTGTTCAGCGGGCAGCCGTTGTGGCAGAAGGGGATGCCGCAGTCCATGCAGCGCGCACCCTGCTTGCTCACCTCCTCGTCCGAGAGGGGGATCACGAACTCCCGATAGTGGTGGATGCGGTCGGCGACCGGCGCCTGGCCCCGGTCCTGACGGCTGATCTCCATGAACCCCGTGGGCTTGCCCATCGCTCAATGCCCTCCCGCCGCCGCACGCGGCCCGGTGGACTGCGTGCCGGACATCTTCTCGAGCGCTCGCCGGTAGTCGACCGGCATGACCTTGACGAACCTCGGCAGGTAGTGCTCCCAGCGGGCCAGGATCTCCCGGGCCCGGGCGCTGCCGGTCAGCTCCGCGTGCCGGCGCACGAGGGCGTGGACGCGCTGGCCGTCGTCGCGCGTCATGTCGCGCATGACGTCTACCAGCCCGTGGTGCTCGAGGTCCCCGCCCTGGTGGGCGCGGGACTCGAGCGCGGCGTCCTCCGCGGCGACCGGCTGGAGCTCCACCATCGCCAGATTGCAGCGCCGGTCGAAGTCTCCCCGCTCGTCGAGCACGTAGGCGACGCCCCCGCTCATGCCCGCGGCGAAGTTGCGGCCGGTCGTCCCGATCACCACCACGCAGCCCCCCGTCATGTACTCGCAACCGTGGTCGCCGACGCCCTCGACCACCGCGACGGCGCCCGAATTGCGCACCGCGAAACGTTCGCCGGCGACGCCCCGCAGGTAGCACTCGCCCTCGATCGCCCCGTAGAGCACAGTGTTCCCGGCGATGATGTTCTCCTCGGGCGCGAGCCGGGAGCCCTCGGGCGGGTACACCACGATCCGGCCCCCCGAGAGCCCCTTGCCGACGTAGTCGTTCGCTTCGCCCGCGAGCTCGAGCGTCACGCCCCTCGCGAGCCAGGCCCCGAAGCTCTGCCCGGCGGTGCCCCTCAGGCGGATGTGGATGGTGTCGTCGGGCAGGCCGGCGTGGCCGAAGCGCCTCGCGACCTCGCCCGAGAGCATCGCCCCCACGGTGCGGTGGAGGTTGCGCACGGGGGTCTCGATCACCACCGGCTCGCGGCGCTCGAGCGCCGGCATCGCCTGGGGGATGAGCTGCAGGTCGAGGGCGCGATGGAGCCCGTGGTCCTGCGCCTCGCAGCGGTGCCTCGCGACCTCGCCCGGAAGCTCCGGGCGGTGCAGCACCGCGGACAGGTCGACGCCCTTCGCCTTCCAGTGCCGCACGGCGCGGCGCATGTCGAGGCGGTCCGCGCGCCCGATCATCTCGTCGAACGTGCGGAAGCCGAGCTGCGCCATGATCCGGCGCACGGACTCGGCCACGAAGAAGAAGTAGTTGATGACGTGCTCGGGCTTCCCGGTGAAGCGCTTGCGCAGCTCCGGGTCCTGGGTGGCGACGCCCACCGGACAGGTGTTCAAGTGGCACTTGCGCATCATGATGCAGCCGGAGACCACGAGCGGCGCGGTGGCGAATCCGAACTCGTCGGCGCCGAGGAGCGCGCCGATCACCACGTCGCGTCCCGTGCGGACGCCGCCGTCCACCTGCACCGCGATGCGCCCGCGCAGGCGGTTCAGCACGAGCGTCTGGTGGGTCTCCGCGAGGCCGATCTCCCAGGGCGAGCCGGCGTGCTTGATCGAAGTGAGCGGCGAGGCGCCGGTGCCGCCGTCGTGGCCGGAGATGGTCACGTGGTCCGCGTGCGCCTTGGCGACGCCCGCCGCGACGGTGCCGACGCCGATCTCGGAGACGAGCTTGACGCTGATGCGCGCGTGCGGGTTGACGTTCTTGAGATCGAAGATGAGCTGCGCGAGGTCCTCGATCGAATAGATGTCGTGGTGCGGCGGCGGCGAGATGAGACCGACGCCGGGCGTGGAGTGGCGCACCCGCGCGATGACCGCGTCCACCTTGTGCCCGGGCAGCTGGCCGCCCTCGCCAGGCTTTGCGCCCTGGGCCATCTTGATCTGGATGTCGTCGGCGTTGACCAGATACTCCGTGGTGACGCCGAATCGCCCGGAGGCCACCTGCTTGATCGCCGAGCGCAGCGAGTCCCCGTTGGCGAGCGGCCGGAAGCGCGTGGGCTCCTCGCCGCCCTCGCCGGTGTTCGACTTGCCGCCGATGCGGTTCATCGCGACGGCGAGGTTCGTGTGCGCCTCGTAGGAGATCGAACCGAAGGACATCGCCCCGGTGGCGAAGCGCTTCACGATCTCCTTCGCCGGCTCGACCTCCTCGAGCGGGACCGGCTGGTCGGCGGGCTTCAGCTCGAAGAGCCCGCGCAGCGTGAGCAGCCGCTCGTTCTGGTCGTCGATGAGCCGCGCGAACTCCTCGAAGGTCTTCGCGTCGTTCGCGCGCGTCGCGTGCTGGAGCTTCGCGATCGTGTCCGGCGTCCACACGTGGTCTTCGCCCCGCGCGCGAAAGGCGTAATCGCCGCCCACGTCCAGCGCGTTCTCGTAGACGAGGCTCTCGCTGTAGGCGTCGTGGTGCCAGCGCGCCGCCTCCTGGGCGATCTCGCGCAGGCCCGCGCCCTCCACCCGGCTCGCGGTGCCGGTGAAGTACTTCGCGACGAAATCGCTCGCGAGACCCACCGCGTCGAAGATCTGCGCGCCGCAGTAGGACTGGTAGGTCGAGATCCCCATCTTCGACATGACCTTCAGGAGGCCCTTGCCGACGGCCTTGATGTAACGCTTGTGCAGCTCCGCCTCGGAGAGCCTCTCGGGCAGGGTGGCGCGCAGCGCGGAGATCGTGTCGAAGGCGAGGTAGGGGTTCACCGCCTCGGCGCCGTAACCGGCGAGCACCGCGAAGTGGTGCACCTCGCGCGCGGCGCCCGTCTCCACCACCAGGCCGGAGCTGGTGCGCAGCCCCGCGCGCACCAGGTGATGGTGCACCGCCGAGGTGGCGAGGAGCACGGGAATGGGGATGTGATCGGCGTCGACCGCGCGGTCCGAGAGCACGAGGATGTTATGGCCCTCGCGCACCGCCGCCTCTGCGCTCGCGCAGAGCTCCGCGACCGCGGCTTCCATGCCCTCGGCGCCGTCAGCGGCCGGGTAGCAGACGCTGAGGGTCCGGGTGCGGAACGCACCGCCCGTGTGGTCTTCGATGTGGCGGATCCGCGCGAGATCGGTGTTCGTGAGGATCGGGTGATCGACTTCCAGCCGCAGGTGCGTGCCGGCGTCGCGGATGCCCAGCAGATTCGGGCGCGGCCCGATCAGCGAGACGAGCGACATCACCAGTTCCTCGCGGATCGAGTCGATCGGCGGGTTGGTGACCTGCGCGAAAGTCTGGCGGAAATAGTTGAAGAGCGGCTTGGGCCGTCTCGATAGCACGGCGATGGGATTGTCCGCGCCCATGGAGCCCACCGCTTCCTGGCCGGTGAGGGCCATGGGGGTCATCAGGAACTTGATGTCCTCCTGCGTGTAGCCGAAGGCCTGCTGGCGGTCGAGGAGGGTGCGGGCGTTCGGGGCCATCGGCCCGATGTCGGGAGAGAGCTCCCGCAGCCGGATCTGGGTGCGGTCGAGCCACTCCTGGTAGGGGCTCGCCTCGGAGAGGCTCGCCTTCAACTCGGCGTCGTCGATGATGCGGCCCTGCTCCAGGTCGATGAGGAACATCTTTCCCGGCTGCAGGCGCCACTTGCGGACGACGCGCTCCTCGGGGGTGTCGAGCACGCCCATCTCGGAGGCCATCACCACCAGGCCGTCGTCGGTGATGAGGTAGCGCGCGGGGCGCAGCCCGTTGCGGTCGAGCGTCGCGCCGATCTGGCGCCCGTCGGTGAAGGCGACGGCCGCCGGACCGTCCCAGGGCTCCATCAACGCCGCGTGGTACTCGTAGAAGGCCCGGCGCTTCGCGTCCATGAGCGGATTGCCGGCCCAGGCCTCGGGGATCAGCATCATCATGGCGTGGGCGAGGGAGTAGCCGCCCGTCACCAGCAGCTCGAGGGCGTTGTCGAAGCTGGCCGAGTCGGACTGGCCCTCGGCAATGAGCGGCCAGAGCTTCTGCAGGTCCTCACCGAGGAGCTCGGAGCGCATCGAGTGGCGCCGGGCGGCCATCCAGTTCAGGTTGCCGCGCAGCGTATTGATCTCGCCGTTGTGGGCGATCATCCGGAAGGGGTGCGCCAGGTCCCAGGACGGGAAGGTGTTGGTCGAGAAGCGCTGGTGCACCAGGGCGAGCGCCGATACCACGCGCTCGTCGGAGAGATCCGGGTAGTAGGGCGCGACCTGGCCCGCGAGCAGCATGCCCTTGTAGACGATGGTGCGCGAGGACAGCGAGGGCACGTAGAAGCGCCCGCGGTCCGCGCTGTCCGAGGCCCGCACCGCGTTCTCGATCTGCTTGCGCAAGACGAAGAGCCTGCGCTCGAAGGTGTCCCCCGCGGGGGTGGCGGCGGAACGGCCCACGAAGACCTGCCGCACCCAGGGCTCGACGGCCCGCACGCTCTGCGAGAGCCCGCTGCCGTCGGTCGGCACGTCGCGCCATCCCAGCAGGCGCTGCCCCTCCGCCTCCACGTAGCGGGCGACGAGCTCCTCGCAGGCCTTGCGCCCCGCCGCGCTGCGCGGCAGGAACAGCATGCCGACGCCGTAGTCCCCAACCGGGGGGAGATCGAAGCCGAGCCCCGCGCACTCGGCACGCAGGAACGCGTCGGGCACCTGCAGCAGGATGCCGGCGCCGTCCCCGGCGAGGGGGTCGGCTCCCACCGCCCCGCGATGGGTCAGGTTGGCCAGGATCCGCAGGCCCATGCGGACGATTTCGTGGCTCTTGCGGTTGTCGATCTGGGCGCAAAAACCCACGCCGCAGGCGTCGTGCTCGAAGCCCGGGTCGTAGAGACCCCTGGAGGTGGCCCGGAACCCGTTGCTCATAGTGGACCCCATCGGCAGCTCGTGTTGGTCAGCGCACCGGAACCGCCGGGCACCCGGGTCCCTCGGGCCTTCAGCTTGCCCACTGGGGGAGACGGGACGGGCATCCCTGCGCGCAGGGGGTGAAGAGACTAATGAAGAAGCCTCCGCCACGCCAGCCCCGATCGGCGTGCCGGCGGCGCTTCGGTGCAGGATCTGCGGGGGTGTACGCTATAGAGACGGCGACCGACCCTGTGAGCACCGTGCGTTCGTGAGCGCTGACCCCAGTCCCGAGGAGCTCCCCCTGGAGGCCCCCACCGGCGGCGCCCGGGAGGCCCGTGCGGAGTTCTGGGGCCGTGTGGAGGAGCCGCTGCAGCGGGTGCGCAAGTTCCTGTACGACCTGAACGCGCGCCTGACCTACTTTCCCCGCGAGGTGCTCGCCAGCTACCGGATCGAGGGGTTCGCGGAGCTGAAGTCCCTGCGCCAGGGCGAGTACCGGCTCGACTTCCCCCCGGCCGGGCGCAGGCACCCCCTTTCGCTGCACTTCGTCTGCCGGGGCGAGGAGGGAAAGGCCCGCGAGGTGGTCTCTTCGCGGGCGGCCGTCACCCACCACGTCGAGTACCTGCAGCGTCACGGTATCCCCTTCACCGTGAGCGAGAAGTTCTATCGCTCCGGCCCCGCCGGCCCGAACGGCGAGGTCCACCTCGCAATCCACGTGGCGCCGGTGGTTCCGGTCAGCCTGACCTTCGACGTGGATTTCCAGCGAGGCGCGCTGCGCTTGCACGTCTGGAACCTCGAGCGGCTGGGGCGCGCAAGCTATCCCCTCGTGCCGGAGCGGGTGGACGCCGTCCTCCTGGCCGAGGTGGAGAAGGCGATCCTGCGTGAGCCGAACCGGCTGAACGAGCTCACCGGCTTCCAGGTGCCGGAGGAGGTGCGCGGCCAGCTGCAGAGGCGCCTGTACGTCGACGCCCGGCGCAAGGCGATCGAACTGGCCGGAGACCGGGCGCGCCGCCGGGCCAAGGGGGGGCTCGCCCAGCTCTTCCGGCGCGAGGACAAGGGTCCCGAAGAGTCCTAGGAGCCCCGCCGGGGCTCAGTTCTTTCGCGCGACCTGCCGGATGCTCTCCTGCACCGAGGCGAGACTGCGCGGCCAGGGGTTGTTGCGCTTGACCTCCGCGGGGAGGCCCTGGATGGCCCGTTGGGCCGCCTCGCGCGTGGAGTGGCTGCCTGCCACCACCACGAACCAGTCCTTGCCGTCCCGGTTCGTGCGGTACACCGCCAGCCGATCCTTGAGCCGAACGCCCTCCTTGAAGCGCTCCGCGGCGTAGCGGTCATGGGACCCGAACAGCTGTACCGTGAAGTTGTCGGGGGCCTGGGCGAGCAGCCAGGACTCGTCCAGGCGGGGTGCCTCGGCCGGGGCGGACTCCGGCTTGGCCGGGGCGGGGCGGGCGGGCGGCGGTGGGGCCGGCTGGGCCGGTGGGGCCGGCTGGGCCGGTGGGGCCACCTGGGGCGTTGGAGCGGGCCGCGGCCCGGGCTCGCTGGCCGGGCCCGGTGACGGACGGGCGGTCGCGGTGCCCTCCGCCGGCCCCTGGGGGGGGCGCGGCGTCTCCGGCGGCCGCATGGCAGGCCGCTGCTGCAGGGCGCGGGCCGCCTCGGGCGAGACCGGCGGGAACGTGGCGGAGGGTGGGGGCACGAGCGGTGCGCGGGGCTCCCTCACCCGGGTTTGCGGCGGCTCTGTCCCCCGAGTGGAGCCCTCGCGCAGGGGGATGGTGGTGGCGACCGTCGGTCCCGGCTCGCTCCCGGCGATCAGCCAGGCCGCCGCCCCGGCGAGGGCGGACACCACCACCACGCCGGCCGCTGCGGCCACCAGCTTGCGGTTGCGCCCGAGCCACTCGCCGATGGGCCGGAGGATGCCGAGCACCCCGCCGGGGCCGGCCTCCGCGCGATTCGCGAGGAACCGGGCCGCGGCCCGATTCAGCACCCCCGGGAGTCCCCGGGAGCTCTTCCAGAGGACCCGCACGGCCTCGCGGTTGAACGGCCGGCGACCCTTCAGGCCGGCCCAGCCGAGGCGCAGGTCCAGGTACTCACCCACCTGCTCTTCGGTGAGCGCGGGGATGTCGACGACGTGCAGCAGCCCGCCGCCGACGCTGCGGCTCACGCGCTCCAGCAGCGGCGGCTCCCCGAACAGGACGACCGCGAGCCCGAGCCGCTTGCGCTCCCCCGCAAGGCGAAGGAGCGGGTCGATGCTGGCCGTCGGCAGGAGGTGGGCCTCGTCGACCACCAGGACGGGGCGCATGGCGCCCTTGCGCAACCCCGCGAGGTAGGCCTCCAGCGCCGCCACCGGATCCCCCGTGGTGGCGCTGCGCTCGGGCAGCCCGAACCCCGCCAGGACCTCCGACAGCAGGAGTCCGGAGTCCATCTCCGGGCTGGCCTCGAGGAGGCACGCCCGCCAGCGCGGCCCCGCGTCGCTCAGCAGGCGGCCGATGAGCGCCGTCTTCCCGCTGCCCCGGGGTCCCGTGACCACCAGCATCTGGTCGCTGTACTGCACCAGGTGCAGGATGAGGTTGATGCGCTGGTTGAGCTGCGGCGTGAGGAAGAACGGGTCGTCGCCGCTCCCGAACGGGTCTTCGCGCAGCCCGAAGTGCTGGATCCAGTCCGTGGGCATCGATGTGTGCACCCCTCAGGTGAGCTCCGCCGGCTGGTAGATGCGGGCGTGCTCCCGTATTGCGAAGCGGTCGGTCATCCCGGCCACGTAGTCGGCGATACCTCGGGCGGCGCCACTCGACCCCTCGCGCTCCTCCAGTTCCCGGAGGTGCGCCTGGGAATCCGGGGGCAGGATGCGGTGGTCGGCCATGAAGGCCTCGAAGAGCTCGCGCACGATGCGCCTGGCCTTCAGCGCCATCCGGTGCACGCGGTAGTGGCGGTACAGGTGCTCGCTCAGGAAGTGCTTGAGCTCCAGGAGCTGCTCTTGCATGACCGGCCCGAACCGGACCAGCGGCGCGCCGGCGGCGCGTATCGAGTCTACGCCTTCCGGCCCACGCTCGGCGACCGCCGCGGCCGTCGCGTCGACGAGGTCCACCACCTGGCGGTGGATCATGCGGCGGACGACCTCGTGGATGGTCCTGCGCAGGGGCAGCCCGGGCCAGCGGCCCTGCACCTCGTCGTGGGCCCCCCGAAACAGGGCGGTCTCGCGCAGCCGCTCCACGGTGAGGAACCCCGCCCGCAGCCCGTCGTCCACGTCGTGGCTATTGTAGGCGATCTCGTCGGCCCGGTTGGTGACCTGCGCCTCCAGGCCCGGCTGACCGCCCGTGAGGAAGCGCTCACCCACGTCGCCGAGCGCGGCGGCGTGCTCCCGGGCGCAGTGCTTCAGGATCCCTTCCCGGGTCTCGAAGGTGAGGTTGAGCCCCGGGAACTCGGCGTACTTCTCCTCCAGGACGTCGACCACGCGCAGGGACTGGAGGTTGTGCTCGAATCCGCCGTACGGGGCCATGCAAGTGTTCAGGGCGTCCTGGCCGGCGTGCCCGAAGGGGGTGTGCCCCAGGTCGTGGGCGAGCGCGATGCCCTCACAGAGGTCCTCGTTGAGGCGCAGGACCCGGGCGATCGTCCGGCTGATCTGGGCCACCTCCAGGGAGTGGGTGAGCCGCGTCCGGAACATGTCCCCTTCGTGGCTCACGAAGACCTGTGTCTTGTACTCGAGCCGGCGGAAGGCGGCGCAGTGCACGATGCGGTCGCGGTCCCGCTGGAATTCGCCCCGGTAGGAAGGGGCAGGCTCGGGGTATCGGCGCCCGCGGGACCGGTCGTCGCGGCAGGCGTAGGGGGCGAGGAGCTGGGCCCCGGGGGATGTGGGCAGGCGTACGGGTGTCACGCGGATGGGCTCGCAGGCCGGCGGGATCGCGGCTGACGGCTCGTCGTCCCGATTCTGCCCGCGGGGTCAGCCCGCTTCAAGGGTGGCGCGCAGGAGCCCGGGATCGAAGTCGTCGGTGAGCACCGCCTCACCGATGTCCCGCAGCAGCACCAGCCGCAGGCGACCGCCCCGGACCTTCTTGTCCACGGCCATGAGGTCGAGGAAACGGTCGCTCCCGAGGCCGGCGGGAGGGCGGGTCGGCAGACCGGCCCGGTTCACCAGGGCGTACACCCGCTCCCGGTCCCTGGGCGCCAGCCAGCCCCGCCGGGCCGAGAGGTCGGCGGCGAGGCACATCCCGGCCGCGACCGCCTCGCCGTGGAGCCACTCGCCGTAGCCGAGGCCGGTCTCGATGGCGTGCCCGAAGGTGTGCCCGAGGTTGAGGAGCGCGCGGACCCCGGTCTCCCGCTCGTCGCTCGCCACCACCTGGGCCTTGTTCCGGCAGGAGCGCTCGATGGCGGTCGCGAGGGCGTCCGCGTCCCGGCGCAACACGCCCTCCACGTGGTCCTCGAGCCAGAGGAAGAAGTCCAGGTCCCGGATGAGGCCGTACTTGATGACCTCGGCCACCCCGGCCCGCAACTGGCGGTCGTCCAGGGTCGCGAGGGCGTCCGTGTCGGCGACCACGCAGCTCGGCTGGTGGAAGGCCCCGATCATGTTCTTGCCCCGCGGGTGATTGACGCCGGTCTTGCCGCCGACCGACGAATCTACCTGGGCGAGCAGCGTGGTGGGCAGCTGCACGAAGGCCACGCCCCGCTGATAGGTCGCCGCCGCGAACCCGGCCAGGTCGCCCACCACCCCGCCGCCGAGGGCGACCACGGTCGTGTCCCGGGCGTGCCGGTGCTCGAGCAGCGAGTCGAAGACCCGCGTGAGACTCTCGAGGTTCTTGTGCGCCTCGCCGTCGGGGAGCACGACGGTCGTCGTCTCGAGCCCCGCGAAGGCGGCGAGCGCCCGCTCCAGGTAGAGAGGAGCGACGACCTCGTTGGTGACCACCAGCACCTGGCGCCCCGCGAGGTGGGGAAGGACGAGGTCGGCCCGCCCCAGCAGGCCGGGACCGATGTGGATGGGATAGCTGCGCGGGCCGAGCTCGACGCGGAGGGTCTTCATAGGGCAGAGAGCCTGCGGGCCACCTCGCTCACGACGCTGGGGACGCTGCGATGATCGGTCTCGATCACGAGGTCCGCAACCTCGCGGTACAGCGGGTCGCGGTCGAGGACGATCCGTTCCAGGCTCGCCCGCGGGTCCGCGGTCTGCAGCAGCGGCCGGTCCCGGTCCCGGTGCGTCCTGCGGACCAGGACCTCGAGCGGGGCGTGCAGGTAGACGACGGTGCCCCGCTGGCGCAGCGCAGCCCGGTTGGCGGGGTCGAGGACGGCGCCGCCGCCGGTCGCGACGACCAGCCCGTCGCTCGCGGCCAGCTCGGCGATGACCGCGCTCTCACGCCGCCGGAAGCCCGCCTCGCCCTCCAGGTCGAAGATGAGGGAGATGCTCGCGCCGGTCCTGGCCTCGATCTCCCGGTCTGCGTCGACGAAACGCTGACCGAGCACCCGTGCCAGGTGGCGCCCGATGGTGCTCTTCCCGGCCCCCATGGGCCCCACCAGGAAGACGTTGGTTGCTCCCTTCATGGGCGCGATCCTCCCCCAGGCCCGGCGCCGGGACAAGCCATGCAGGGAATCCGATGTTCCTCGGGGAGGGAGGGCGCGGCGGAGGCCCCGGGTGGGGGCCTCCGCCGGCGAGGGTTGGAGCCGGCCCGGCAGTGAGGAACGGATCCGCGCCGTGCGCGTCGCTCGCAGGACGCCGGTGTCAGCGGGCGGAGAGCGACTCCTTCATCACGCGGGGGGTCACGAAGACCAGCAGCTCGGTCTTGTCGTCCCGCTGGCTGTTGTTGCGGAAGAGGTGCCCGACTACCGGGATCTCGCTGAAGAAGGGCACGCGCTCGACCTGGTTGCGCTGGGTGCGCTCGTAGATGCCGCCGAGCACGACGGTCTCGCCGTGGCTGACCAGGACCTGCGTGTCGACGGTCTTGGTGTCCACGGTGGGAACGCCGTTGAACGTCTGGGCGCCCACGGAGTCCTTGTTGACCTTCAGGTCCATGATGATGCGGTCGTCCGGCGTGATCTGCGGCGTGACCCGCAGCGAGAGCACCGCCTTCTTGAACTGGGTCGAGGTGGCGCCGCTGGAGGTGGCCTCCTGGTACGGGATCTCGGTGCCCTGCTCGATCAGCGCCTCCTTGCGGTTCGCCGTGAGCACGCGCGGGTTGGAGAGGACCTCGCCGCGGCCCTCCACCTGCAGCGCCTCGAGCTCGAGTTGCAGCATCCAGCTCCCGATCTTGCCGACCGCGAGACCGAAGGCGGCGCCGTTGGCGAGGGGCGAGAGATTCGCCAGGTCGACGATGTAGTTCTCCCGCCCGCTCGTCTCGTAGGACACCGTGCCGCCGTAGTCGGTGTCTCCCGGCTTCTTGCCGCCCCAGCCGAGGAAGTGGTCACCGTTGAAGTTCGTGCGCTTGCTGTAACCGAACTTCACCCCCAGGTCCCTGGTGAACTTGTCGTCCGCGATGACGATGCGGGACTCGATCAGGACCTGCCGCACGGGGATGTCGAGCTCGGTGAGCACCCGGCGGATGTTGGCCAGGTTCTCGGACGTGTCGCGCACCAGCAGGGTGTTGGTGCGCTCGTCGATGGTCACGTTGCCCCGGGGCGAGAGCAGCGAGTTCTTGTCCGCCTTCAGCAGGGCCGCGATCTCCTGGGCCTTGGCGTAGTTGACGCGGATGAACTCCGTGGTGAGCGGGGACAGCTCCTCGATCTGGCGCTGCGCCTCGAGCTCGAGCTTCTCGCGGGCCGCGATCTCCTCGGTCGGGGCGACCATGATCACGTTGCCCGCCTGGCGCATCGCGAGTCCCTTGGACTTCAGGATGATCTCCAGGGCCTGGTCCCAGGGGACGTTCTTCAGCCGCAGCGTGAGCGCGCCGGTGACGGTGTCGCTCGCCACCAGATTGAGGCCCGTGAAGTCGGCGAGCAGCTGCAGCACCGCCCGCACCTCGATGTTCTGGAAGTTGAGCGAGAGCCGCTCGCCCGTGTAGGCGCCCTTCGGCTTGCGGGCGTTCTCGTCCTCTTCCTTCGTGACCGGCCGGACCTCCGCCGTGAAGAGGTTGTCCGACTGGTAGGTGAGGTACTCGTAAGGCCCCTTGGGCGTGATGGTCATCCGCACCCGGTCCTTGCGACCGGCCGTCTCCACCAGAGTCACGGGCGTAGCGAAGTCCACCACGTCGAGCTTGCGCTGCACCCGATCGGGCGCGGAGGTGTTCAGGAAGTCGATGATGATCTTCCCGCCCTCCTCGCGGCTGTCGACCACTACGGAGGGGTCCGAGAGGGTCACGAGCACGCGCCCCTCGCCCGAGGACCCGCGCCGGAAGTCGACGTTCTCCACCCTCCGCGGCCCTGCGGCCGCGGCCCTTGCGGCGGCGACCTGGCGCCGCGCGGGGGTGACCGCGGGCTCCCCACCCCCTCCCTCCAGGGTCAGGAGGACCTGGTTGCCGTCGACCTTCACGTCGTAGGGGACGAGCTTCACGAGGTTCAGGACCACGCGCGTGCGCCCGCCCGCCTCGACGGCGGTCAGGTTGCGCGCCATGCCGACCCCGATGGGCTGGGATTTCTGGGCGACGTTCAGTCCGACGCCGGGAAAGTCGAGGGCGATGCGCGCGGGGTTGTCGATGGCGAAGCTCGCTGGCTGCGCGGGGGGCTCCGAGAGGGAGAGCTTCACCTGCACCCGGTCGCCCGGAAGCGAGGAGTAGCTCATCGCGTCGAGGGTCGCCGCGCTGGCGGGACCGGCCCACGCCAGGGCGAGCCAGCCCAGGACGCCGGCGAGGAAGGCCCGGCCGTGGGGCCGCCGGCTCGCCGGCGCATTCCCCGCCGAGGCGCGCCGATCAGCCGAGGCGCGCCGATCAGCCGAGGCAATTTTCGTCGTCATCGCGTGAGCCCCCCCAAATACCTATTCGCTGAGGTCGAGGCGGGCGGCGCGCTCCTGCCAGCCGCCCATCCCGTCCGGGACGATCTCGACCAACTCGACCCGGTCATCCGCCACCAGCGTGATCTTCCCGTAGTTCTTGCCCATGTAATTGCCCGGCTGGATCCGGTGCACGGCACCGTCCGGCGCCGTCACCAGGCCCCAGTTCTGGGCGTCTTTCTGGAGTGTCCCCACCATTCGCAGGGTGTCGAGCGGGAACTGCTCGAGCTCTTCCTTCACGTGGTTGGCGGGCGGTGCGATCCCCTTGTTCGACGTGCTGCCGGTCTCCTCGCGGGCCTCCTCCACGAAGGGCCGGAAGGGGTCGGGCCGGTCGTGCATCTGGTAGGCGAAGAGCTCCGGAACCCGGATCTCCGGGAGCGGCTCGATGCGCTGGCTCTTGCGGGACTTGACCTCTTCCGCGTAGGTCTTGAGGTCGTCCATGTCGCCGCTGGAGCAAGCGGAGAGCAGCAGCAGACCGGGCAGCAGGAGGGCGGCGCGCCGCCAGCCGTGGCGTGCAGTCGGGGCACTGGGCGTCTGGGTCGTCATCGGCGTCTCGATACCGCGCGGTCAGTTACCGGGCTTCGGATTGGGTTTTGCCGCCGGGGTCCCGTCCTCCACGTAGCGGTAGGTCTTGGCCGTGGCTTCCATGACCAGCTGGTTGCCGTCCTGCCCTTTCGGCCGGATCGAGATGTCGTGCTGAGTCACGATCCGGGGCAGCGCGGCCACGCCGCTGACGAAGTCGCCGAACTCGTGATAGGTGCCCGTGACCCGCAGCTTGATGGGCTTCTCCGCGTAGAAGTCCTTCGGGACCTCGGGCTGCGGCTCGAACAGTTCGAATTCCAACCCGCTCGCGAGACCGGTCTGGGAGATGTCCACCAGCAGGGCCTCGATCTCGGCCTGGTTGGGGAGCTGGCGCACCATCGCTCCGAAGGACTGTTTCATCTCCTCGAGCTGCTGCTTGAGGGGCTCGAGACTCGCCGCCTTGCGCTGCTTGGCCTCGAAGGCCTGGCGCTTCTGCACTTCCTGCTCCTCGGCGGCGGTCAGCCTCTCGAGCTGACCCTTGGTGTCGAACCAGTACCCCGCCCCGAGCACCACGGCGCAGAGGAGCACGATGGCGCCGGCCTTCGCCGGAACGGGCCAGCTGCCGGCATTGCCCAGGCTCAGGTTGTTCAGGTCCTGGAGCTTCATCGTTTCTGCCCCTGCTGTGGCCCGATCTTCTTCGCCTTCTGGTCCGTCGCTTCCGGCACGTTGGGGTTGGTCTGCCCCACGGACATCTGGAACTGGGAGAGCTTCTGGGCGGCTTTGTCCTTGGGCGCGATGGCCTGGATGCGCTTCAGGTCAGGGACCCCCAGCCAGGGCGAGGCGTCGATGTTGCGCATGAGCGAGGACACGCGGGCGTTCGACTGCGCGAGTCCGTCGAGCGTCACCGTGCGCTCCTTTTGCGCGACGCCCGTCAGGTACGCCCCCTCGGGCAGCGTCTGCACCAGCTCGGTGAACAGGTGAACCACCTCGGGGCGGCTCGTCTGGAGCTGCTCGACGATCCGCATGCGCGCCAGGAGGTTCTCCTTCTCCTTTTCGAGGTCCTTGATCTCCTGGATCTTCTTGTCGAGCAGGGCAATCTCCTGGTCGAGGAAGGCGTTGCGGGCGTTCTGGGACTCGATCCAGCTCTCGACCTGGAAGTGGGCGAGGGCCACCACGCCGGCCATCGCCAGGACCGTCAGCCCGGCCAGGGTTGCGAATTCGCGCTGGCGCTGTTTGCGCAGCTCCGCGCGCCACGGAAGTAGGTTGATGCGCGGCATCAGTCGAAGCTCCGCAGGGCGAGCCCGGCCGCGATCATGAGCGCCGGGGCGTCGTTCGCCAGGGAGGACGAGCGCACCCGGGAGGACGTGCTCATGCGCGCAAAGGGGTTGGCGATGGTGACCGGGACACCGGTGCGCTCGGCGATCACGCGGTCGGCCCCCGCAATGGAGGCGCAGCCGCCGGCGAGCAGGATGTGGTCCACGTGGCCGTACTGGCTGGAGGAGTAGAAGAATTGCAGCGAGCGGCTGACCTGCTGCGACATCGCCTCCTTGAACGGGTCGAGGACCTCCGGGACGTAATTGTCGGGCAGTCCGCCCTGGCGCTTCGCGAGACCGGCCTCCTCGTAGGAGAGGCCGTAGCGGCGCTGGATCTCCTCCGTGAGCTGCCGGCCGCCGAAGACCTGCTCGCGGGCGTAGATGATCTTCAGGTCGTGCAGCACGGAGAGGGTGGTCATCGTCGCGCCGATGTCCACCAGCGCGATGGTGCGGTCGGCGCCGCCGTCGGGCATGTCCTCCGCGAGGAGGGCGAAGGCGTTCTCCATGGCGAACGCCTCCACGTCGACGATCTTCACCGTGAGGCCACCGAGCTCGGCGGCCGCCACCCGCACGTCGACGTTCTCGCTGCGGGACGCGGCGAGGAGGACGTCCACCTTGGTCGGGTCCGTCTCCGAGCGGCCGATGACCTGGAAGTCCAGGTTCACTTCCTCGAGGGGGTAGGGGATGTACTGGTCCGCCTCGAGCTGCAGCTGGCTCTCCATGTCCTCGTCGGGGAGGTCCGCGGGCATGGGGATGACCTTGGTGATCACCGCCGAGCCGGCCACCGCCACGGCCGCGTGCTTCAGGCGGCTGCCGGACCGGCTGACCGCCCGCCGGATGGCCTCCCCCACGGCCGCTTCGTCCGTGATCGCCTTTTCCACCACCGAGTTCGGCGGCAGCGGCTCCACGGCGTAGGCCTCTACGCGGTAACGGTCGCCGCTCTTCCCGATCTCGAGCAGCTTGACGGCCGCCGAACTGATGTCGAGCCCGAGCAGAGGGATGTGTCGATTGCCGAAAAGTCCCACGGCTTTTCCCTTTTGCGCCCCGTGGTTAGGTGGATTTAATGCGCCGCCACCTTAAGTGCCCCGGGCAACTATAGACTATGTGTCAGGTCCCGCATGATTCCTAACCTCTTTCAAGAAGAGCTCAGGATGTGAAGCTTGCCATCGCTTCAACGCTTGGAGAGGCGTTTCATGGTTGAGGGCTTTCTGAGGCAAATGTTGGTTGTACA
>JAGNLM010000012.1 GCA_017999615.1 Gammaproteobacteria bacterium
GGACAATTCAACAGGTTAGCGCCGACGTCTGAGCCTGGAGGCTTGTGAAGCGCCGCATCTTCGGCCTTCGGCGCATAGTATAACACGCTGTTTTGGCTGGCGTTTATGGGTTTCTTTCCAGGCACTATATAGGCAAATCGACCCGTGCCTGCAACTCGCACCGGGGTCGCGATCAGGGCCGCGACCCGCCGTAGCCTGCACGGGGCCTGCACGCGGGGACGAGGGCATCGAGGGGCCCCGGCGGCGGCGAGACCTCAGGACTTGGGGCAAAGCCCGCGCTCGACGGCAATCACCGCCGCCTCCACGCGCGAGTGCACCTCGAGCTTACGCAGGATCGACTTCACGTGGAGTTTGACGGTCCCGTCGGAAATGCCCAGCTCCCGGGCGATGACCTTGTTGCTCTGCCCGGCGGCCAGGTGGCAGAGAATGTCCATTTCCCGCCGGGTCAGGGTCGAGAAGGACAGCCGGCCCGGGTGCGGTGGGGTGTCCTTCTGGAGGGCCCGGGCCAGGACTCCAGCCATGTCCGGGGCGACCACGGTCCGGCCGCCCACCACGTCGTGAAGGGCGCTGACCAGCTCGTCCGGCTCCATGTCCTTCAGGAGATACCCCTGGGCCCCGCTGCGCAGGCTCTCCACGAGGTCACGCTCCTCGTGGCTGGTCGTCAGCATGACCACGGGGGCCGAGAAGCCGGCGCGCCGCAGTTCGTGGATGGCCGTGAGGCCGTCCATCCCGGGCATGCGCAGGTCGAGGAGGACCACGTCGGGCAACAGCTCGGCGGCCAGGCGGCATCCTTCGTCGCCCGCGCCGACGGCGGCCACCACCTCGATGCCCCTGCGCTGCAGCAGCTCACGCAGCCCGCCGCGAAAGAGCGCGTGGTCGTCGATGATCAGGATTCGCACGTCGGCCCCGAGTCTCCGTCTGCACCAGTCCCAGACACCCCGCGCCCGGCGACCTCTTGGAAGGCGCTGGTCATCGCGCGCGGGCGTTGCTGAAGTTTAGCTCGACCCGCGTCCCCTCCGCCGGCTCGCTTTCCACGCTGAGCTCACCTCCGAGGCGGCGCGCCCGCTCCTGGAGGATGGCGAGCCCGAGGTGCTCACCGGCGTCGGCGGCCTCGACCTCTTCGCCAAACCCCACTCCGTCGTCCTCCACCATCACGTGGTAGTGGCCTTCGGGGTCGCAGCGCAAGAGGATGCGCACGGCGTGGGCGTGGCTGTGCTTGCGGATGTTGGCGAGGCACTCCTGGACGATGCGCACCACCTGCATCTCCTGGCTCGCGGCGAGCTCGGCGTGGGCGCACTCCTTCTGGAAGAACGTGACGATCCCGGTCTCGCGCCGGAACCGCTCCACCAGCCCCTCCAGCGCGGCCAGCAGCCCCCGGCGGTCGATGGGGGCGCGAAACTGCTCCAGCAGCCCCCGCAACTCCGCGTTCGCCTCCTCCAGGCTGTTCTGAATCCGGTCCAGCTCCCGCCGCGCCTGGGCCGTGCTCCCCTGGGCAAGGGTGTCGTCCAGCATTCGCACCTGGAAGCGCAGGCTCGCGAGCGTCTGCGCCAGAGAGTCGTGCAGCTCGTGGGCCAGGAGGTTGCGCTCCTGCATGATGGAGAGGCGCTGGGCCTGGGCGTCGACCCGGACCTTCTCCACGGCCATGCCCAGGTGCCGGCCGATGCTGGTGAGAAGGTCCCGCAGATCGCCCCGCTCGGCGAGCTCCGCCTGCTCCACGAACAGGTCGTAGACCCCGAGCGTCTTGCCGTGGTAACGCAAGGGCACCGAGATGGTGTGCAGCCCCTCGACCATGAGGGGCGGCGGACCATCGGGCAAGGCGGCCTCGCCCCCCTCCTCCCGCGCGATGACGGTGGCCCAGGCCGGGGGACCCCCGGGCGGCGGGGGCTCCCGGGCAGGCCTCTGCTCCGAGAGCCCCACGCTCGCCACCAGGCGCATCTGCCCGTCCTTCTCCAGGAGCCGAACGGTCGCGGCCTGGGCTTTGACCACGTCGATCAGGGTGTGCAGGAAGCGCGTCAGCAGGTCGTTCAGGTCGTTGAACAGGTTGACGCTGGCGGCCACGTCGTAGAGGACTTGCAGCGAGCGGGTCTTCTGCGCCAGCGTTTCCGTGTGGCGGTGGACCTCCTGGTCCATCCGTTCGCTCAGGCGCTGCAGCGCGTCCCCGAGGTCGTTGATGTCCTCGGCGACCCGCTGGAACTCGCCCCCGGCCGGCACCGGGAGGCGCGCGCCGAGGTCTCCCCCGCGCATCCGCCGCGCCCAGTCCCGCAGCTGCGCCAGGGGGCCGAGGAGCTGCCGGTCGACCCTGCGATAGAGCAGCGACACCAGGCCGAGGGCTCCGCCGAGGACCACGAGCTGGGCCACGAAGAGGGGACGCGGCCCCGCCCCGAGCACCAGAGCCCCCGCAGCGCAGGCAAGGCAGAGACCGAGCAGAGCCAGCAGCGCGGCAAGGGGTCGGCACACCGGTCCGCCGAGAAAGCTGACCGGGCGGCCGAGCGCCCGCAGCAGGCATGCGACCCAGCGCTGCAGGGGCGAGCCCGCACCCGCATCGACCAACCCGCAACCGTCGTCCGGGCGCACCGTCTCCTCTAGACGCAGCCAGTCGGCTTCGGCAGTCCGGCGTACTTGCACGCGAGCTTGCCCGGACCGTAGGGGAAGAGCTCGTAGAGGTACTTGCTGTTGCCCTTTTCCGGGCCGAGCTTCTTGCCCACGGCCTTCGTCAGGACCCGCACCGCCGGGGCGATCTGGTACTCCCGGTAGTACTCCCGGAGGAAGTGGATGATCTCCCAGTGGTCCGGGGTGAGGGTGAGATGGTCCTCGGCCGCCATGGCCTCGGCGACCGCAGGCGACCACTCCTGCATGTTGCGAAGGTATCCCTCCTCGTCGGTATCCAGAAGCTTCCCATGGACTTCGATGGGCATGTAGCTCTCTCCCGCTTTTCGTGATGACAGGTCTCGCTCACCTAGACCCAGGCCTGGACCTTGTCGTTCTCCACCGCCAGATCGACGAAACCGCCGTAATCGACGACACCGATGCCTTCGATCAGCGCGCCCTCCTCCAGGCCGCGCGCCTGAAGGTCCGGACCGAGGACGTGGACCCTGAGCCGGCGGGCCGCCTCGCGCATCCTCTCCTCCAGGACCGTGCCTGTAACCGCCGCGTACACGGCGTCCTCCAGGAGCAGCAGCGCACTGCCCGGCTTCGCCAGGCGCAGTGCGCTCTCCAGCGAGCTCTTCTCGAAGGGTGACCGGTTGACGGTATGCAGCATGGCTCCCCCGGTCAGAAGCTGAGGATGACGTCCTGCTGGTCCATCAGTTCCGCGACCTCCTGGGCCCCCAGCACCCGCACGGGGACGAGCAGGTCCCGCTCGCCGAGCCCCCGGGCCTCGAGCGACTCCCGCTCCACGTAGAGCTTGTCCACGTCACAGGTCGCGAGCGCCCCGTAGGCCGGGGAGCAATTCTTCACGCCAATGGCCCGCGTGTCCTGCCCTTTCTTGATCTGGTACACGCCGTCGTCCACGAACAGCACGCTCACGTCCTGATCGAAGGCCGCGGCAATAAGCACGGCATCCAGCGCCTCCAGGGCATAGGCGGTGCCCCAGGGTGCCCGGCGGTTCACGAAGAGGAAGCGCTTGACCGTGCCGACCCCCTGCGTCCCGTCCTCCACGCCCCGACCCTCCTGCGCTCAATCGCCGAAGACCACCAGGCGGTCGGACTCGATGGCCGCCTCGATCAACTGACCGAGGCCCGAGATCCGGAACCGCGGCGCCAGATTGGTCGCGTCCTTGCCGTGCCTTCCGGCCTCGTCGGCGTCGACGATCCCGCGGCGCTGGGCCGCCGCCACGCAGACCACGAGGTCCAGGTCGTAGCGCTCGGCGAGCTCCGACCAGCGTTGCCCCACGTTGCGGTCGTCCTGCGGCGGCGACGCGAGACGGGTCGCGTTGTTCACGCCGTCGTGGAAGAAGAAGACCCGTACCACCTGGTGGCCCTTCTCCAGCACCGCCCGGGTGAATTGGTACGCCGAATCCGAGGCCTGGTGTTGGTACGGACCTTCGTTGACCTGGATCGCGAACTTCATCGGAGCGCCCATGCCTCCAAGAATAGTGAATAATGTCGCATCTGGGCGAGGCCTTCCGGCCCGGCGGCTTCGCGTCCCGTCAATCCCGCATCGGCCGAGAGCGGTGTCTGGGCCGGGAGGGCACGTCCATGAAGGGGAGCGGGCGTCACACCGTCCCGGAGGCCGGCGAGCCGGGTCAGCGGCTCGACAAGTGGCTCTGGGTCGCGCGGTTCTTCAAGACCCGGTCGCTCGCGACCGAGGCGGTCGAGGGCGGGCGGGTGCACGTGGACGGCCTGCGCGCCAAGCCCTCGCGGCTGGTCCGGCCCGGGAGCCGGGTGCGAGTGGGCAAGGGCGACGTGGAGTTGGAGGTCATCGTGGTCAGTCTTGCGACCCAGCGCCGGCCCTTTGCCGAGGCGTCACGGCTCTACGAGGAGACCCCCGCGAGCCGGGAGGCCCGGGAGCGCGCGGCGGCCGAGCGCCGCGCCGCACCGATCCGCGACGCCGGCGCCGGGCGGCCCACCAAGCGCGACCGGCGCCAGTTGGACCGGGTCGCCGGAAAAGGCTGAGGGCACCCGAGGAGGCCATCGATGCGCTCGCCCCTTCACGCGCTGCTCGACGAGCCGGACTTTCCGGAGGGGCAGGTGTGGCGGCGCGCCGGTTTCGGGCCGCGCGACACCATCGTCCACGAGGGCGAACAGGCCAGGGACGTGTTCCTCATCCTCTCGGGCACGGTCGAGGTGAGGGGCACGGTGGAGCTCGAGGACCAGCGCCGCGTCCACCCCGGGTTCTGCGAGCTGCACGCCGGTCAGGTCTTCGGGGAACTGTGCCTGTTCGACGACGAGCCGCGGAGCGCCACCGTCGTGGCGGTGACCGACTGCGAGATCGCCATCGTGGACGGCCAGTCGCTGCTCGCTTATCTGGACCTGCACCCGGCCCAGGGCTACTTCGTCCTGCGCCACATCGTGCAAACGCTGGTGGAGCGCCTGCGCACGGCCAATCGCCGCTTCCTGTCGGTGTTCAGCTGGGGCCTCAAGGCCCACCAGATCGATCGGCACCTGTGACGGGCCGCGGCGGCGGTCGAGCGGGGACGGCGCCGCCGGACCTCGCTCCGAGGCCCGGCAGCCGCGGGCCGGCCAGGGGGTCGGTCCGTGGTAGAATTGAAAGAAATACAGGGCCCAAGGCATGAGCACTCCCCATCGTCCACCGTACCGCACCGAGGACGTGCGCATCGCGTCGATCGACGCGGTCAGCACGCCCGCGGAGGTGCACGCGGAGTGCCCGGGCTCGGAAGCCGCGCTGCGCACGACCTTCGAGGCCCGGCAGGTCATCCGGGAGATCCTCCTCGGGCAGGACGACCGACTGCTGGTGGTGGTAGGGCCCTGTTCGATCCACGACGTGAACGCAGCGCGGGAATACGCCGGGCGGCTGCTGCCGCTACGGGAGAGGCTCGCCGACGCCCTGTACGTCGTCATGCGGGTGTACTTCGAGAAGCCGCGTACGACGGTCGGCTGGAAGGGGCTCATCAACGACCCCGACCTGGACCAGACCTTCCGCATCAACAAGGGGTTGCGCCTCGCCCGTCACCTGCTCGTGGACATCAACGAGAAGGGGATACCGGCGGCCACCGAGTACCTGGACCTGATCACCCCGCAGTACGTGAACGACCTGATCAGCTGGGGCGCCATCGGCGCCCGGACCACGGAGAGCCAGGTCCACCGCGAGCTCGCCTCCGGCCTGTCCTGTCCCGTGGGGTTCAAGAACGGGACCGACGGCAACGTGCGAATCGCCATCGACGCCATCCGCTCCTCCTCCCGGCCCCACCGCTTCCTGTCCTACACCAAGGCAGGGCACTCGGCGATCTTCGCCACGCGGGGCAACGAGGACACCCACATCATCCTGCGCGGCGGGCGCAAACCCAACTACGACAAGGCCGCGGTCGACGACGCCTCCCAGCAGCTGCGCAAGGCCGGCCTGCCCGAACGGGTCATGATCGACTTCAGCCACGCCAACAGCGCGAAGGACCCGCGCCTGCAGATCGCCGTCGCGGAGGACGTCGCCCGCCAGATCGCCGCCGGTGACCGCAGGATCGTCGGCGCCATGATCGAGAGTCACCTCGTGGGGGGGCGTCAGGACGTGGTCCCGGGTCAACCGCTGGTCTACGGCCAGAGCATCACCGACGCCTGCCTGGCCTGGGACGAGACCGTCCCGGTGCTGGAGACCCTGGCCCGGGCGGTGCGCGAGCGCCGCGAGGGCTGAGCGCCAAACCGCCTGCCTACCTGCGCTCGGGGTGGGCGTCCTCGCGCGCCAGCAGGGCGCGCACCGCCTCGCGGGGATCGAGCCCCTCGTAGAGGACGCGGTAGACGGCGTGGCAGATGGGCATCTCGGCGCCGTACCGGCTCGCCACCCGCTCGACCTCCCGCGTCGTCCCGACCCCCTCCACCACCTGGCCGATGGCGGCCTCGGCCTCCTGCACCGAGGCGCCGCGGGCGAGCGTCAGCCCCATGCGCCGGTTGCGCGACTGGTCGTCGGTGCAGGTGAGCACCAAGTCCCCGAGCCCCGCGAGGCCCATGAGGGTCTCGCGCTCCCCGCCCATGGCGACCCCGAGCCGCATCATCTCGGCGAGCCCGCGGGTGATCAGGGCGGCCCGCGTGTTCGCGCCGAAACCGAGGCCGTCCGCGATCCCGGCGGCGATCGCCAGCACGTTCTTGACCGCGCCCCCGACCTCCACGCCCACCAGGTCGTGGCTCACGTAGACCCGGAAGGTGGGGCTGTGCAGGGCCAGCGCGAGGTCCCGGGCGAAGGCTTCGTCGGGCGAGGCGACCGTGAGGGCGGTGGGCAGACTTCGGGCCACCTCCCGCGCAAAGGTGGGGCCCGAGACCACCGCGACCGGGACATCCAGGCCCAGGTGCTCGCCGACCACCTCGTGCAGCGGTCTCGCCGTCTCGGGCTCGAGACCCTTGGTCGCCCAGGCGACCCGCGACCCTGGCCGCAGCGCCGGGCGCACGCGCTCCAGCACCTGACCGAAGAACTGACTCGGTACGACCAGCAGCAGGTCGCCGGCCCGGGCCAGGACCGCGCCGAGGTCGGCCGACAGACCCAGACTCTCCGGAAGGGGCACCCCCGGGAGGAACTCGACGTTCTCCCGGTCGCGGGCGAGACGCCCCATGTGGGCGGGGTCGTGTCCCCACATGTCGGTGGGGACACCGTTGCGGGCGAGGAGGACGGCGAGCGAGGTCCCCCAGGAGCCCGCCCCCAGGACCGCGATGCTCACGGCCTCAGTTCGGCGCGGCAGAGGCTGCCTGGGCCCCCTGCTGGCGCAGGTGCTGCGCGTACAGGGCCTCGAAGTTGACCGGCGCCATGAGGAACTGGGGGAAGCCGCCGCGGGTGACCAGGTCCGACACGGTCTCCCTCAGGTACGGGAACAGCACGTTGGGGCAATAGCTCCCGAGGATCGGGCCCATCTCGGCGTCGCTGAAACCGACGACCACGAAGACCGCGGATTGCTTGACCTCCACCAGGAAGGCGGTCTCCTCGCCCGACTTCACGGTGACGGTCGCCGTCAGCGTGACCTCGTGCTGGTTCGGCCCGACAACGCGGCTCGCGGTCCCCAGGTTCATGCTCACCTCCGGGCGCCACTCCCGGCTGAAGACGTTGGGGGCGTTGGGCGCCTCGAAGGAGATGTCCCTCACATAGATCCGCTGGATGGCCAGTTGCTTCTGGGCCTGTCCGCCAGCGGCGGCCTCTTCCGGTGCTGCCATGGCTCGTGCTCCCGATCGTGTTGGGTTTGAGGTACGCCTTGGGCCTGAGGTGTGCCTTATTTTCCTCGAACCAGCGGCAGGTTGGCGTTCTGCCAGGCCAGCATCCCACCCCGCAGGTTGTAGACCCGGGTGAAGCCCCCTCGCGAGAGGGTCGCGCAGGCCGCCTGCGAGCGGCTCCCCGAGCGGCACCCCACGATGATCGGCCGCTCCCGGTACTTCTGCAGCTTGCCGAGGCTGTCCTTGAGCTGGCCGACGGGGATGTGGACGGAGCTCAGGATGACCCCGTCCTTGACCTCGCTCGGCTCGCGCACGTCCAGCACCACGGCGTCCTCGTGGTTGATCAGGAGAGTCGCCTCGGCGGGCCCGATGGACCGGACTCCCCCCAGGCGGCCCTGCAGCCCGGTCCAGGCCAGAATGGCCAGGATGATGCCAAGGGCCGCGAAGAGGCCCAGGTGATGACTGGCGAACTCCAGCAGTTGCTCCACGGTGGCCGGTGCCTCTTACAGTCCGCCGGCCTGCACGCCGAGCTTGCGCAGGATCATGTCGAGCGGGCAGAACCGCGTGAAGCCGCTCTGGAGGAGATTCAGGCCGATGAACGCGGTGAACCAGAGCCAGTACTGGCTGGCGAAGATCGGGCTGCCCGGCAGCCCGAGGCCGACCGTTAACAGAATCATGAGTCCCGCGACGATCCGCACGATGCGCTCGGTGGTCATCGAATCCTCCCCCGTCCCGTAACGAAGCGCCTGGCCCGGCCCCTGCGGGCGGTCGCCCGGCACGAACATCGCCGACCGGGCATTTCCGGCCGGCGTCCCTACCGGCCGTGAGGATACCCGTGTCGCGCAGGATCGCAAGCCGAGCCACGACTTGCCGCCGGTCACGGGGTGTGGACCGGGAGAGGCCGCGGCACCTGCCGCGCGGCCCTCCCGGCCAGGCCCGTGGTAGGCTGTCGCCCCCTGGACATGCTTTCGGAACGGCAGGGCGGCGTGAATCGAGGGCTCATCGTGGTCGCCGTCGCGGCGGCGGTCCTCGCCACGGCGGAGCTCCCTGGCGCTCCCCCCCCTCCCCCGCCCCCCCCGGCACCCCCGGGACGCGAGGCGCGGGAGGCGGAGCTCGGCGGCGTGCGCCAGCGCATCGAGGAGGTCCGCGGCCGGCTCGAGGAGACGCGCACGGTCCGCGAGGGCCTGCAGGAGGAGCTTCGTGCGGCGGAGCTCGCCGGCTCCCAGCTCGCCATGGAGCTGCGGCAGACCGAGAAGGCCATCGGCGCGGTCCGCGCCCGGACCGATACGCTGGCGCGCGAGCGCGAGGGCCTGGAGAAGGCGCTGGCAGCCCAGCGCCGCCTGCTCGCACGGCTCGTCCGCGCCGACTACGCCGGCGGACGCCACGACTACCTCGCGCTGCTCCTCAACCAGAAAGACCCGTCCCGCCTCTCCCGGATCCTCACCTACCACCGGCAGGTGGAGCGCGCCCGCGCCGCGGAGGTGGAGCGCCTGCGCGCGCAGCTCTCGGCCCTCGCTCAGGTCGAGGACGCCCTCGCCCGGGAGGAGGAGAGCCTGCGGGCGCTCCAGGCCGAGAAGACGGCGGGCCAGAGGGAGCTGGCGGAGCAGCGCCGGGCCCGCCAGGCGGTCCTCGCGCGCCTCGCCGCGGAGCTGCGCGCATCCGGCGCGGAGCTGGAGCGCCTCACCACCAGCGCGAAGCAGCTGGAACGGGTCATCGCGGGCCTGAGCCAGGCGCTCTCGGACATCCCCGAGGGAGCCGGCGAGCGCCGCCGCTTCATCGACTCCCGGGGCAGCCTGCCCTGGCCCGCGAGCGGGAGGGTCCGCGCGGGGTTCGGCGCCCCGCGCGCGGGCGGGCTCACCTGGCAAGGCGTCGTGATCGAGGCCCCGGCCGGCTCGCCGGTGCTCGCCGTTCACCCCGGACGGGTGGCGTTCGCGGACTGGCTGCGCGGCTTCGGGTTGCTGCTCATCGTGGACCACGGCGAGGGATTCATGACGCTCTACGGCCAGAACCAGGGCCTGCTGCGGCAGGCCGGGGACTGGGTGGAGGCGGGAGAGGCCGTGGCCACGGTGGGCGACACCGGGGGCTCGAGCGAGACCGGACTCTACTTCGAGGTCCGGCAGAAGGGCACTCCGCTCAATCCCGCCCTGTGGTGTCGGGGCAATCCCGGCCGCGGCTGAGCGGGCTCCCGCACCGCGCACGTCCCCTTTGACGCTGGGGAGCGGGGGGGTATGCTTCCCATCCTCTCTTGCCGAATGACCGGCGCAGCGGCGCCGTGAGCCACGATGAAAAACGCCATGCGCAATCTGCCGGTCCTGCTCGCGGGTCTCGTTCTCGGCGGGCTTCTGTCGCTCACCCACGGGGTGTCCGCAGAAAAGAAGGAGCCCGCCCAAGCGCTCCCGCTGGAGGACCTGCGGGCCTTCTCCGAGGTGCTGGAGAAGATCAAGAGCGACTACGTCGAGGCGGTCGACGACAAGACACTCATCGCCTCGGCGATCCGCGGCATGCTGACGGGGCTCGACCCCCACTCCACCTACCTGGACCCAGACGAGTACAAGGACCTGCGGGCGGGTACCACCGGCGAGTTCGGCGGACTCGGGATCGAGGTCAGCATGGAGGACGGCTTCGTCAAGGTGGTGACCCCGATCGACGACACGCCGGCCGCGCGCGCGGGGGTGAAGGCGGGTGACCTGATCATCCGGCTGGACGACACGCCGGTGAAGGGCATGACCCTGAACGAGGCCGTGAAGCTCATGCGCGGCAAGCCGGGGACCACCATCACCCTGACCATCATGCGGGAGGGCCTGGAACAGCCATTGAAGATCGCCATCGAGCGTGACGTGATCAAGGTGAAGAGCGTCAAGAGCCGTCTGCTCGAGCCCGGTTACGGCTACGTTCGCATCACCCAGTTCCAGTCCCCCACGGACGACAACCTGCGCGAGGGGATCGACCAGCTCAAGAGCCAGAGCGGCGGCGAGCTCAAGGGCGTGGTGCTCGACCTGCGCAACAATCCGGGCGGCGTCCTGAACGGTGCCGTCGCGGTGGCCGACGCCTTCCTGGAGAAGGGCGTGATCGTCTCGACCCGCGGCCGCGGCAACGAGGCCGAGATGAAGTTCAACGCGAAGCCTGCGGACATCCTCAAGGGCGCCCCGATCGTCGTGCTGGTGAACGGCGGGTCGGCCTCGGCGTCGGAGATCGTCGCCGGCGCGCTGCAGGATCACCGGCGCGCGGTCGTCCTCGGCAGCAAGACCTTCGGCAAGGGCTCCGTGCAGACCATCCTGCCGATGGACAACGGGGCGGCCCTGAAGCTCACCACCGCCCGGTACTACACGCCCTCCGGCCGCTCCATCCAGGCCGAAGGGATCACCCCCGACATCGCCCTCGAGGCCATGAAGTTCGAGAAGGTCGACGAGGGGGTCGAGGCGCTCAAGGAATCCGACCTCTCGCGCCACCTGAGCAACGGCACGGCACCGAAGCCGGCGAAGAAGCCCGAGGGCAAGGACGCGAAGGACGCGAAGGACGCGAAGGACGGGAAGGAGGCCAAGGAGAAGCCGGGCAACCTCGCCCGCGAGGACTACCCGGTGTACGCCGCACTCACCTTGCTCAAGGGCCTCAGCATCCTGAAGGCCCCCCAGGATTGAGTGCCATGTCGGGTTCCCCGAAGGTGCTGGTCCCGCTGGCGCAGGGCTGCGAGGAGCTCGAGGCGGTCACCATCGTCGACCTCCTGCGCCGGGCGGGGGTCACGGTGGTCACGGCGGGGCTCGATCCGGGGCCGGTGCGCGCCAGTCACGGCGTGGTCCTCGTCCCCGACACCGACCTGGACACCGCGCTCGGAGAGGACTACGCCATGGTCGTGCTGCCCGGGGGCCTGCCGGGGACCGACCGCCTGGACCGCGACCCGCGGGTGCGCGCACTGCTGCGGACGATGGCGGACAGCGGGCGCTTCACGGCGGCCATCTGTGCCGCGCCCCGGGTGCTCGCGAGCGCCGGCCTGCTCGCCGGCAAGCAGGCCACCGGCTATCCGGGCGTGCTCGACGCCATCGCTCCCGCGGGCGCCACCCTGAGCGGCGACGCGGTGGTGGCCGACGGGAAGGTGATCACCTCCCGCGGTCCGGGCACGGCGATGGATTTCGCCCTCACCCTGGTGGAGCAGCTCGTCGGCCGGGCGAAGCGCGAGGAGGTCGAGGCCTCCCTCGTCCGGTAGCGCAGGCGGCCTATTCCTCCGACACCGCCACGGCGAGGAGGAACCCGCCGAGGGCGCCGAGGACCCACGTGGCGACCGGGATCCGGCCCCACATGGGGGGCGTGAAACCGTCCAGGCCGTAGATGACGGCGGCCGACACGAGCAGGGCCGCGCCCACGATCGCCAGCACGCTGCGCCGGCTCGCGCGGCGGACCTCCTGGCGCAGCTCCGCGAGCTCCCGCGAGGTCCACTCCACCCGCAGGCGGCCTTCGTTCGCCTGGCGCAGGAGGTCGTAGGCGAGCCCCGGCACCTGGGGCACGATCTCGCCGAGGCGCGGCGCGTTGGCCTGGGCCTGCCGGACCAACCCCCGCACGCCGACCTGCCCGCTCATCCAGCGCTCGAGGAACGGCTTGGCGGTGGACCAGAGGTCCAGGTCCGGGTAGAGCTGCCGGCCGAGCCCCTCGATGTTCAGCAGTGTCTTCTGCAGCAGCACGAGCTGCGGTTGGACCGCCATGTCGAAGCGGCGTGCGGTCTGGAACAGGCGCAGCAGCACCATGCCGAAGGAGATCTCGCGGAAGGGGCGCTCGAAGATCGGCTCGCAGACCGTGCGGATGGCACCCTCGAACTCCTCGACCCGGGTCTCCGGCGGGACCCAGCCCGAGGCCACCTGGACCTCCGCCACCCGCCGGTAGTCCCGGTTGAAGAAGGCGATGAAGTTCTCGGCGAGGTAGCGCTGGTCCCCCGACGACAGGCTCCCCATGATGCCGAAGTCCACGGCCAGGTAACGGGGCGCCTGGGGTGGGCGGTCCCGGTCGACGAAGATGTTCCCGGGGTGCATGTCCGCGTGGAAGAAATTGTCGCGGAACACCTGGGTGAAGAAGATCTCCACCCCCCGCTCCGCCAGCGCCTTCAGGTCCACCCCCGCCGCCTTCAGTGCCGCGAGGTCGCTCACCGGGATCCCCGAGATCCGCTCCATCACGAGGACGTTGCGCCGGCAGAGTGGCCAGAACACCTCCGGCACGTAGAGGAGCTCCGAGCCGGAGAAGTTGCGCCGCACCTGGGAGGCCGAGGCCGCCTCGCGCAGCAGGTCGAGCTCGTCGAAGATGGTCTTGCGGTATTCCTCCACCACCTCGCGGGGACGCAGCCGCCGGGCCTCGGGCCAGTGGCGCTCCGCCAGATCGGCCAGGGTCGCGAGGAGGTCCACGTCCTGGGTGATGACGCGTTCGATGTCGGGCCGCAGGACCTTGACGACCACCTCCCGGCCGTCCGGCAGCCCGGCCCGGTGCACCTGCGCCACCGAGGCGGAGGCCATGGGCGCCTCCTCGAAATACCGGAACACCTGCTCCAGGGGACGGCCATAGGCCTGCTCCACCAGGCGCCGGGCCTCGGGGCCGGGGAACGGCGGGACCTGGTCCTGGAGCTTCGCCAGCTCCTCGGCGAGGTCGTCGGGAAGGAGGTCGCGCCGCGTGGAGAGGATCTGCCCGAACTTCACGTAGATCGGGCCGAGCTCCTCCAGCGCCCTGCGGATACGGACCGCGGGGGGCGGGAGCGCCCCTCGCAGCCAGTAGGACGGCGTGAGGTAGCGCAGGACGCGCACGGGGCGCATCAGCCGGGTGGCGGGCAGCAGCTCGTCGAGCCCGTTGCGCAGCAGGACCCGCTGGGTGCGCCACAGGCGCAGGGCTCGTACTGCCACTACGGCTTCCAGCCGCGATGCACGGCCACGATGCCGCCCGTGTGGTTCAGGTAGTCGCAGTGCACGAAGCCCGCTGTCTCCATCATCCCCTTGAGCGTTTCCTGGTCGGGGTGCATCCGGATGGACTCGGCCAGGTAGCGGTAGCTGTCCGCGTCTCCGGCCACCAGCCGGCCCATCAGCGGCAGTCCGTGCAGGGAGTAGAGGTCGTAGAGCGGGCGCAGGGCAGAGACGGTCACGTGGGAGAACTCGAGCACGAGCAGCCGCCCCCCGGGGCGCAGGACGCGCAGGGTCTCGGCGAGCGCGGCCTCCTTGTGGGTGACGTTGCGCAGGCCGAAGGCCATGGTGACGCAGTCGAAGCTGCCCTCGGCGAAGGGCAGCCGCTCCGCGTTCGCCTGGGCGTAGGTGACGTTCCCCACCAGCCCCCGCCCGTCCAGGCGCTCGCGCCCCACCCCGAGCATCGAGGGGTTGATGTCCGCGACCACCACCGAGCCCTTCCGGCCGACCCGCCCGGCCAGCAGGGCCGCCACGTCCCCTGTCCCGCCCGCCAGGTCGAGGATCCGCTCGCCCTCGTGCACCCCGCTCACGTCGACCGCGAAGCGCTTCCACAGCCGGTGCAGGCCGAAGGACATCAGATCGTTCATCAGGTCGTAGCGAGTCGCCACCGAGTCGAAGACCTGGGCGACCCGGCGGACCTTGTCCTCTTCCGGAACCTTCTCGAACCCGAAATCGGTGGTGCTCACGCGGGACTCCTGCCGCTCACTCGGCCGCCTTGCGCTGGTGCCCCGCGTCCTTCAGGGCGTGCAGGTAGGCCTCCCAGTACGGCTCGTAGTTGCGGCCCAGGTCGTAGAGCGTCTCCCAGGAGTAGATGCCGGTGTCGTGGCCGTCGTCGAAGCGCAGGCAAACCGCGTAGTTCCCCACCGGCTCGACCTCCACGATGTTCACCGACTCCTTGCCCACCTGCAGCGTCTCCTGGCCCGGCCCGTGACCCCGCACCTCCGCCGAGGGGGAGCAGACCCGCAGGTACTCGCAGGGCAGGTGGAAGTGCGAGCCGTCGTCGAAGGCGACCTCCAGCACGCGGGACTTCCGGTGCAGGCTGATCTCGGTCGGGTTGGGGGTCTTGGGGGCCATGGGCTCAGTCTCCGGGGAAAAGCATTGTCCGGGGCCGCCGCGTCCCTGTCACGGACGTCAGAGGATGTAGCGGCTCAGGTCCTCGTTGCCGGCGAGGTCCGCCAGGCAGCGGTCCACGTAGGCGCCGTCGATCACCACCCGCTCACCGGCAAGCTCGGGGGCCCCGTAGGACACCTCCTCCAGGAGCTTCTCCAGCACGGTGTGCAGGCGCCGCGCCCCGATGTTCTCGGTGCGCTCGTTGACCTGCCAGGCCACCTCGGCGATGCGCCGCAGCCCGTCGGGGGTGAACTCGAGCGTGACCCCTTCGGTGGAGAGCAGCGCCGCGTACTGCATCGTGAGCGAGGAGTCGGGCTCGGTCAGGATGCGCACGAAGTCCTCCACCCCGAGGGCATCGAGCTCGACCCGGATGGGCAGGCGGCCCTGGAGCTCCGGGATCAGGTCCGAGGGCTTCGAGAGGTGGAAGGCGCCGGAGGCGATGAACAGGATGTGGTCGGTGCGCACCATCCCGTACCGGGTCGAGACCGTGGAGCCCTCCACGAGCGGCAGGAGGTCGCGCTGGACGCCCTCGCGCGAGACGTCCGGCCCCGCGAGCTCACCCCGGTGGGCGACCTTGTCGATCTCGTCGAGGAACACGATCCCGTTCTGCTCCACGTCCTGCACCGCGCGGGTCTTCAGCTCGTCCTCGTTGACGAGCTTCCCGGCCTCTTCGTCGGTGAGGAGCTTGAAGGCCTCGCGCACCTTGAGCCGCCGCGAGCGGGTGCGCCGCCCGGCGAGATTCTGGAACATGCCCTGGAGCTGACCCGCCATCTCCTCCATCCCGGGCGGCGTCATGATCTCCACGCCGCCGCCGGTGACGGCGAGCTCCACCTCCACCTCCCGCTCGTCCAGCTTCCCCTCGCGCAGCATCTTGCGGAAGCGCTGGCGGGTCGCTGACTCGTCCTCCCCGGCGGGGGCAGAGGGCGCGAAGCCCACGTCGGCGCGCGGGGCGGGCAGGAGCGCGTCCAGCAGGCGGTCCTCCGCGGCGTCCTCGGCACGGTGGCGCACCCTGGCGACGGCGTCCTCGCGGCGCATCTTGATCGCGACGTCGACCAGGTCCCGGATGATCGACTCCACGTCGCGCCCGACGTAGCCCACCTCCGTGAACTTGGTCGCCTCGACCTTGATGAACGGGGCGCCCGCGAGCCGCGCGAGGCGACGCGCAATCTCGGTCTTGCCCACCCCCGTCGGGCCGATCATCAGGATGTTCTTCGGGGTGATCTCGGCGCGCAGCGGCTCGCCGACCTGGGACCGGCGCCAGCGGTTGCGCAGGGCGATCGCCACGGCGCGCTTGGCCTGGTCCTGCCCCACGATGTGCTTGTTGAGCTCGTGGACGATCTCGCGAGGGGTCATCTGGGACATGGGGGAAGGTTGCGACGCGGGCGGGCGGCGGCGAGGGGCCGGGGACGACCACTCAGCCTGCGGTCAGCTCCTCGACGGTGATGTGTTGGTTGGTGTAGATGCAGATGTCCGCGGCCACGGCCAGGGCCTTCTCGACGATGGTCCGGGCGTCCAGCTCGGTGTTCTCCAGCAGCGCCCTCGCGGCGGCCTGGGCGTAGGGTCCGCCGGAGCCGATCGCCATCAGCCCGCCCTCGGGCTCGATCACGTCGCCGGTGCCCGAGAGGATCAGCGAGGCCTGGGCGTCGGCGACCACCAGCAACGCCTCCAGCCGGCGCAGCATGCGGTCGGTGCGCCAGTCCTTCGCCAACTCCACCGCCGCCCGCACCAGGTGCCCCTGGTGCTTCTCGAGCTTGCCCTCGAAACGCTCGAACAGCGTGAAGGCGTCGGCGGTACCTCCCGCGAAGCCGGCCAGGACCCGATCGTGATAGAGCCGCCGGACCTTGCGGGCATTGGCCTTCATCACGGTGTTCCCGAGCGTCACCTGGCCGTCGCCGCCCACGACGACCGTGCCCCCCCGGCGGACCGAGAGGACCGTCGTACCGTGGAAGCTCGTCATGGAACCGTCCTGCGCCACACCGCCATTCTACCCCACCCCGCGCCGGCGCTTCGCCCGGGGGTGGGCCTGGTCGTAGACCCGGGCCAGGTGCTGGAAGTCCAGGTGGGTGTAGACCTGAGTCGTGGAGATGTCCGCGTGGCCGAGCAGCTCCTGCACGGCCCTCAGGTCGCCGCTCGACTCGAGGAGGTGGCTCGCGAACGAGTGGCGCAGGGTGTGCGGGTGGACCGCCGCGCCGAGGCCCTGCCCGCGGGCCCGCCGCTTCACGACGTACTCCACGGCGCGCGCCCCCAGGCGCCGGCCCTTGCGCCCCACGAACAGCGCCGCCTCGTCGGCCGGCGCCAGGCCCCTGCGCACATCGAGCCACCGCCCCAGGGCCTCGCGGGCGAGCCGTCCCACGGGGACGATCCGCTGCTTGCGGCCCTTGCCCAACACGTCGACCGTCCCTTCCTCGAGGTTCAGCCGGTGCAGGTCGAGCCCCACCAGCTCGGCGAGGCGCAGCCCCGAGGAATAGAACAGCTCGAGGATCGCCCGGTCGCGCACGGCCAGCGGGTCGTTGCCGGAGGGCGCCTCCAGCAGGCCCGCCACCTGGTCGGGGTCGAGCGTCTGGGGCAGGCGGCGCGGGGATTTCGGGGCGGCGACGCCCACCGCGGGGTTGCGCCGCGCGGCGCCCTCGCGGATCAGGAACCGGTAGAAGGCCCGGATCGCCGAAAGGGCCCGCTGGATGCTCGGGCCGCTCGCGCCGTTGCGGTGGCGCCAGGCGGCGAACCCCCGCACGTGCTCGTCGTCCAGGGCCTCCCAACCCGGGAGGCCCCGGTCCGCACGGTAGCGCGCCAGGTCCGCGAGATCGCGCCCGTAGGACCCCGCCGTGCGGGGCGAGAGACCCCGCTCCTGCAGGAGGTGGCTTTCGAAACGCGCCGCCCAGGGGTCCCCCCCGGGCACCGGCGCGGCCCGCTCCACCCGTTCCCGGGCGGCCGGCGCGCTCAAGGCAGGGGCACGGCCGAAGCCTCCGCGGCAGAGGCCTCCGCGCCCGATCCTTCCTCCGTGGGCCCGCCCTCGCCGCCGAGAACCTGGTCCGCCGGCAGGACGAGAAAGCGCTGCATCACCTCGCGGGCCACGTCCGCGAGCTGGCGCAGGAAGGTCGTGGCCATGCCGGGCTGGTAGCGGGCCTCGTCGGAGCTCCCGATCGCCAGCACGCCGATGCGGCCTGCGCCTCCGAGCGGCAGCAGCGCCGCGGAGCGCACCCGGTCCCCCACCTCGCCGAACAGCGCCCGCGCCTGCTCAGCCGGCACGCGCCCGCAGAGAGGGGTCCCCATCCCCAGGATCGGAGCGAGGAGCCGGCGGCTGCGCTCGTCGGGCCCCAGGACCTCGGGCAGCGCCGCGTCGGCGGGCTGCGCCGGTGCGGCGAAGAGGCGCACCGCGGCGTGCTCGGCGCCGAAGCTCGCGCGCAGGGCCCGGTACAGGGTCTGCAAGGCCTCCGGCAGCGTGCGGCAGGCGACGAGGTCCAGGGTCAGCCCGTGCACCCGCTCGCTCAGCTGCTCGTTCTCGCGGGCGGTGACCAGCAGGTCCTGGAGCCGGCGCCGGAGCTGGTGACTCTGGTCGCGCAGGACGGTCACCTGGTACTCGATCAGGGACACGGCCCGGCCACAGGGGTGGAGCACCTCCATCTCCCCCACCAGGTCCCCGTGGCGCATGAAGAAATCCGGGTGTTGCCGCAGGTAGTCGGCCACGACCTGCTCGAGCCCCGACACCCCGGCGCCCTCCGTGCTCGCCGCGCTCATAGTTCGACCTCTCCCTCGAAGACCGTCACCGCCGGACCCGTCATCCACACCGGCCCCCCCTTCCCGTCCCAACGGATCCGCAGCCGCCCCCCGGGCAGGTCCACGTCCACGCTCTCCTCGAGCAGCGACCAGCGCCGCCCCGCCGCGACTGCGGCGCACGCCCCGGTGCCGCAGGCGAGGGTCTCACCGGCGCCCCGCTCCCAGACCCGCAGACGGACGTGGCGTGGGTCGACGATCTGCAGGAATCCCGCGTTCACCCGGCGGGGAAAGCGCGGGTGATTCTCGATGCGGGGCCCCAGGGTGCGCACGGGGGCCTCGTCCACGTCCGCCACCCGCAGCACCGCGTGGGGGTTGCCCATGGAGACGGCCCCCACCCGCACTTCCTCCCCGTCCACGTCGAGGAGATACTCGTCCGCGGTCGCCTCGGCGAGGAACGGAAGGGCCCCCGGCTCGAACCGCGGCGGCCCCATGTTGACCGTCACCTCGCCGTCGGCCTCGACCCGCGGGACGATGATCCCGGCCCGCGTCTCGACCCGGATCTCGCTCTTGGAGGTGAGGCCCTTCTCCCGCACGTAACGGGCGAAACAGCGGGCGCCGTTCCCGCACTGCTCCACCTCGCCGCCGTCGGCGTTGAAGATCCGGTAGCCGAAGTCCGCGTCGGCCCCCGAGGGGGGCGTCACGAGCAGGACCTGGTCGCAACCGACCCCGAAGCGGCGGTCGGCGAGCCACCGGATCTGCTCCGGAGTGAGATCCAGCGCACGGCGCGTCGCGTCGAACACGACGAAGTCGTTGCCGAGGCCGTGCATCTTGGTAAAGGAAAGACGCATGCTGCCGTTAGGTTAGCCGTACGTGCCGGGAGTCGAAGCGCGCGGGGTCTCTGGCGCCCCACCGCCGCAGCCCGGTCGAGGAAACCCGTTCCTCCTGGTTTTCAGTTAATTATCGAATACACTTACCACGTTGGTGGAGATGATGGCAAGGGCGCGTCGGCGATGCCGGCTCAGGGTGCCCGGGGCCGCCGAGGAGACGGGGACCGACCAGGACGCGATTGATGTCCCTGCGAGGAAAGCTGGAGATGGCCGGGGTCACCGACGTGGGCCGCAGGCGCGACCACAACGAGGACACTATCGTGACCGACGCGGGCCTCGGCCTTGCCGTCCTGGCGGACGGCATGGGCGGCTACAAGGGGGGCGAGGTCGCCAGCGCCCTGGCCGCGAACGTCCTGATGGAGGAGGTCCGCCGCAAGCTGAGGTGGCAGGAGGTCGCCGCGGTCGACGAGCGGACCGGCTATACCCGCGCCTCGCTCCTCATCCGCGATGCCATCAACCGGGCGAACGACTCCATCTATCGGACCGCCCAGGAGCAGCCCCACTGCCAGGGCATGGGCACGACGCTGGTCTCCCTGCTCTTCTACGACAACCGCCTGAGCGTGGGCCACGTCGGAGACTCGCGGCTGTACCGGGTGCGCGGAGAGGAGATCGAGCAGCTCACCGTGGACCACTCGCTGATGCAGGAGTTGGTCGACCGGGGGTTCTACACGCCCGAGCAGGCGCGCCGCCGCGTGCAGAAGAATCTCGTGACCCGGGCGGTGGGGGTCGACCCGACCGTGACCGCGGACCTGCAGGAAGAGGCGGTCCTGCCGGGGGACATCTACCTCGCCTGCTCCGACGGGCTGTCGGACCTCGTGGAAGATGGCGACATCCACTTAACCCTGACCCAGTACGGTGCTAACCTCTCCGAGGCCGCGCAACGTCTGGTCGAACTGGCCAACGCCAGGGGCGGGACCGACAACGTGTCGGTCATCCTCATACGGGCGCTGCGGCCGTTCCCGGCCCATCACCGTAGCCCATGGCGCATGAAGGTACTCCACTGGTTCACCTGAGGCGTAAGGACGGACCGACCATGACCGCAAAGCTGGTTCTGAGTCTGAACGGTGCGGTACTGCGCGAGTACCCGTTGAACAGGGAGCGCACGACGATCGGCCGGCGCCCCGAGAACGACATCCACATCGACAACCTCGCCGTGAGCGGCCAGCACGCGCTCGTCATCACCATCCTGAACGACTCGTTCCTGGAAGACCTGGGCAGCACCAACGGGACGTACGTCAACGGGAGGCTGGTGAAGAAGCACGCCCTGCAGCACGGCGACACCATCGCCATCGGCAAGCACGAGCTGCGTTACATCAACGAGCAGGCCTCGACGCACGACTCGGACTTCGACAAGACGATGATCATCCGGCCGGGGATGGTGACCCAGCCCGCGGTAGCGTTGCGCGGCGGCGGGGCTGCGGCGGCACTGGCCGAGAGGCCCACGTCCACGATTCACCCCCAGCCGGCAGCGGCCCAGCGGCCAGTCGCAGCGCTGCACACTGAGCCCCCCCCCGCCCCGGCGGCCCCACCTCCCGCGCCCCAGAGCGACGTGCAGCTGCCCCTCGCCCGCGTCCAGGTCCTGAACGGGCCGGCGGTGGGCAAGGAGCTGGAGCTGAAGAAGGCGCTCACGACCCTCGGCAAGCCCGGCGTGCAGGTCGCCGTGATCACGCGCCGCGTGCACGGCTACTTCATCACGCAGGTCGAGGGGCCCGGGCCGCTCGTGAACGGCCAGGCCATCGGGGCCCAGGCCCACCCGCTGCTCGAGAACGACGTCATCGAGCTTGCCGGCGTCAAGATGGAGTTTTCCTTCGTCGACTAGGTTTTCGAGGCCCGGTCACGCCGTCCCTGGCTGACCCGGCTTCCCCGACTCCTTGCGGTGCTCGCAGAGGTCCGCGATCAGGCAGCCCTGGCACTTCGGGTTGCGGGCGGTGCACACGTAGCGCCCGTGCAGGATGAGCCAGTGGTGCGCGCGGCGCAGGTAACGGGGCGGGACCACGGCGAGGAGCCCCTGCTCGACCGCGAGCGGCGTCTTGCCCGGCGCGAGGCCGGTGCGGTTCGCGACCCGGAAGATGTGGGTGTCGACCGCGATGACGGGCTCGCCGAAGGCGGTGTTCAGGATGACGTTGGCGGTCTTGCGGCCGACCCCGGGCAGGGCCTCGAGGTCCGCGCGGTCGCGCGGCACCTCGCCGCCGTGGCGCTCCAGCAGCAGCCGGCAGGCCTCGAAGATGTTGGCGGCCTTGGTGTTGTAGAGGCCGATGGTCTTGACGTATTCCTTCAGACCTTCGAGCCCGAGGGCGCGGACCGCGGCGGGGGTGTTCGCCACCGGGAAGAGCCGCGCGGTGGCCTGGTTCACGCCCTTGTCGGTCGCCTGGGCGGAGAGCACCACCGCCACCAGCAGCTCGAAGGGCGTCGTGTGGCGAAGCTCGCCCTTCGGCTCCGGGCTCGCCGCCTCGAAGCGGGCGAAGACCTCGGCCACCTGGCGAGGGTTCAGCACACCGCGTATCTCCGGGACCAAGGGGCGCCCGGCCGGCGTCCTCAGGCCGTCACGGCGTGGCCCGCCGCGGGGGCGGCAGCCGCCACGCGCGCTGCCCGCCGGCGGTCGATGGCGTTCTTCGCCGCGATCAGGAGACCGAGCCCGATGAAGGCCCCCGGCGGCAGGATGGCCGCGAGGAACCCGGGGTGGTCGGGGAACAGGGTCAGGGTCATCCAGTCGGCCCACCCGCCCAGCATGGCTCCCGCCTGGGCCATCAGGGTCCCCTGCCCCGCGAGCTCCCGCATCGCCCCGAGCACGAAGAGCACCGCGGTGAAGCCCGCGCCCACGGCGAGCCCGTCCACCAGCGAGGGCAGCGGGGGATTGCGCGAGGCGAACGACTCCGCGCGCCCGAGCACGTTGCAGTTCACCACGATGAGCGGGATGAAGATCCCCAGCACCGCGGCAAGGGCGGGGAAGTAGGCCTTCATCAGCAGGTCGATGACGGTGACGACCGCGGCGATGACGAGGACGTAGACCGGAATACGGACCTCGGGCCGGACGAACGGGGCGATCAGGGAGATCACCACGTTCGTCGTGGCCAGCACCGCGAGCGTGGCGACCCCGAGCCCCAGGCCGTTCACCGCCGAGGAAGTCACCGCCAGCGTGGGGCAGAGACCGAGCACGGCCACGAGGGCGGGGTTGTTGGTCCACAGCCCGTCGCGGACGATGGATGCGTACGTCGTGGAGCTCACCTCAACACCTCCGTCGGGCTCCCTCGTTCCTCACGGCGCGGCAGGGCTGGCGCCCGGCGCCGGCGCGAACAGCTCGGCGCGGTGCGCGCCGACGTACTCGAGGGTGTTCTTCACGGCCTTCACCACCGCCCTGGGCGTGATGGTCGCCCCGGTAAACTGGTCGAAGGCGCCGCCGTCCTTCTTCACCTTCCAGCGCTCGGGCGCCGGGTCCGCGAGGGAACGCCCGGTAAAGCGTGTGACCCAACTGGAGCGCCGCTCCTCCACCAGGTCCCCGAGCCCCGGCGTCTCCCGGTGCGCGAGCACGCGCACCCCGGCGAGCGTCCCGTCGTGGTTGACCGCCACCATCAGCTTGATGCTCCCCGCGTAGCCGTCCGGCGCCGAGGGGGTCAGGATGACCGCCACCGGCGCCCCGGCCCGCCGCGCCCGGTAGGCGGGCACCGGCGCCTCGGTGCCCAGCAGCCGGGCGTCGCGGACCTCGATCACGTCCGCCACGGGGTCGTTGTCGTGCGCCTCGGGGCTCACCACCGCGTGCAGGCTGAGCAGCAACGCCTGCCGCTCGACCTCCGCGATCCGCTCCCGGGTCGCGGCGTGGGTGAGCGCGATCAGCAGAACGCCCGCCGCCGCGAACACGGCGAGCACGGCGGCGGCCCGGGTCATCGCTCGCAGGACCACGCCTCACGCCCTCCCGTGACCGAACACCCGCGGCTGGGTGTAGTGGTCGATGGTCGGAACCACGATGTTCATGAGCAGCACGGAAAAGGCCAGCGCGTCCGGGTAGCCGCCCCAGACCCGGATCACGTACTCCAGCACGCCGATACCGCCGGCATAGACGATCCGCCCGAGGGGGGTGGTCGACGCGGTGACCGGATCCGTCGCGATGAAGAAGGCGCCGAGCATGGCCCCCCCCGCGAACATGTGGAAGAGCGGTGAGGCGTAGCGGGCCGGGTCCATGAGGTGGAAGACCAGGGCGATCGCGAACAGCGTGGCCATCATGGTCACGGGGATGTGCCAGGTGATCACCCGCCGGTAGATGAGCCACAGCCCCCCCAGGAGGAACCCGATGCTCCCCCACTCCCAACCCCGGCCGGCGAGGGCCCCGAAGACCGGACTCGTGCTGGCGTCGCCGACGCTCACGCCCGCGCCCAGCTTGACCTTCAGATAGTCGAGCGGGGTCGCCCCCGTCAGGGCGTCGAAGGGCGCGCTCTCGGGGGTACCGGAGAAGATCATCCCGACGCTGTCGAGGAAGCCCACGGGGTGGCCGCTCACGACGTCGGCCGCCGGCCAGACCGTCATGTACTTCGGGAACGACACGAGGAGCAGCACGTAGCCGATCATCGCCGGGTTGAACGGGTTGTAGCCGAGCCCCCCGTACAGGTGCTTGGCGACGACGATGGCGAAGGCCGCCCCGACCGCGGTGACCCACCAGGGCGCGACCGCGGGCAGCGCCACTGCGAGCAGGGCGGCGGTGACCACCGCGCTGCCGTCCCCGAGGAACTGGCCCACGGGCCGGCCGCGCAACACGAGCATGAGCCACTCGCTCGCGAGGGCCACCACCGAGGCGAGGGCGATGTTGACCACCACACCCCAGCCGAAGAACCACACGTACGCCGCGACACCCGGCACGAGCGCGTAGAGCACGTCCAGCATCACCTTCCGCACGCTCGCCTCGCCGTGCCGGTGGGGCGAGCTCGGTGTGATCAGACGTGGGGTCACGACCCTGCCTCCGTATCGGACTCGGCCTTCGCGGCCTGTTTCGCGCGGGCCCGCTCGATCGCCGCCTGGGCCGCGGCGCTCTTCGGGTCTTCGCTCGCGGCGCCCGGCGCTGTCCCCGCGGGCGCCTTCTTCTTCTGCTGCAGGCGCTCCTCACGCTCGCGCTTCTCGGCCTCGAGCCGCTCGACGCGGCGGGCGTGCCGGCTCTTCGCGAGGTCGGCCCGCTGGCGGTCGCGGTCCAGGGACAGGATCTCGCTCTTGGCGAAGCGGAAATACTGCACGAGCGGGATGTGGCTCGGGCAGACGTAGGCGCAGCAGCCGCACTCGATGCAGTCGAAGAGGTTGTATTCCCGGGCCCGGTCGAAGTCCTTCGCGCGGGAGTACCAGTACATCTGCTGGGGCAGGAGGCTCATGGGACAGGCCCGGGAGCAGGACCCGCAACGGATGCACGGCAGCGCCGGCTCGGCCGGGACCGTGGGCACGTCCACCAGCACGCAGTTGCTGGTCTTCACCACCGGCACCGCGTCGTCGTGGAGCGCGAAGCCCATCATCGGGCCGCCCATGACCAGGGCGCGGGCCTGGGCCGGCCTCGGGTCGCACTGGGAGAGCAGGTGCGCGACGGGGGTTCCGATCGCGACCTCCAGATTGCGCGGGCGGCCAACGCCGGGGCCGGTGACGGTGACCACGCGGCTGACGAGGGGCTCGCCCCGCTCCAGCGCCCGGTGCATCGCCGCCACGGTGGCGACGTTCTGCACCACCACACCCACGTCGAGGGGGAGCTTTCCGCTCGGGACCTCGCGGCCCGTGAGGATCCGGACCAACTGCTTCTCGCCGCCCGTCGGGTAGAGCGTCGGGACCAGCTCCACCTCGACCCCGTCGCCGGCCGCCCGGCGCAGTGCCTCGTAGGCCTCGGGCTTGTTGTCCTCGATGCCGATGACGCAGCGCCGCGCCTGCACCGCGTGGCGGGCGATGCGTGCCCCGGCCACCACCTCCTCCGGGCGCTCGCGCATCAGGCGGTCGTCGGACGTGATGTACGGCTCGCACTCGGCGCCGTTCACGATCACGGTGTCGACGACCTTGCCCGGACCGGGGCTGAGCTTGATGAAGGTCGGGAACCCCGCTCCCCCCAGGCCGACGATCCCGGCCTCGCGCACGGCGCTGCGCAGCCGGCTCGGTTCGACGGACTGCCAGTCCGGCAGGGGCACCCGCTCGCCCCACGCGTCCTCGCCGTCCGGCTCGACCACGATGCAGGGCGCGCGTAGTCCCGAGGGGTGCGGCACCGGCCGATCCTCGATCGCCACCACCCGGCCGGAGGTCGAGGCATGGACGGGGACGCTGACGTAGCCGCCCGCCTTCGCGACCACCTGCCCCTTGAGGACCCGGTCTCCCACGCGGACCACCGGTTCCGCAGGCACGCCGATGTGCTGTTGCAGGGGGAAGACTAGCAACTCCGGCAGCGGCGCCGGAGCGATGGGCTCCCCGTTCGACAACTCCTTGAAGCCGGGCGGGTGGATCCCCCCGGGGATTGCGAAGGGCTTCGGGCTCACGCCGCCTCCCGTGCCGGGGCGGGGTAGACCCACTTCCAGGTCCGCAGGTCTTCCGGCACCGTCTCCATGCGGATGCAGGACACCGGGCAGGGATCCACGCAGAGCGCACAGCCCGTGCACTCGGAGCGCAAGACGGTGTGCAGGTGCTTGGCCGAGCCGACGATGGCGTCCACCGGGCAGGTCTGGGCGCAGACCGTGCAGCCCACGCACCAGGGCTCGTCGATCACCGCCACCTGCCGGCCCTTCGGGCCTTCGGCGGCGTCGGCAGACCCGGGGTCGCGCCCCAGGAGGTCGGCCAGCGACTTGACGACGTTGGCGCCGCCGGGGACGCAGAGATTGATCTCCGCCTCGCCCCGCGCGACCGCCTCGGCGTACTGGCGGCAGCCGGGGAGGCCGCACTGCCCGCACTGCATCTGCGGCAGCAGGCCTTCGATCTGTTCCACGACCGGGTCTCCCTCGACCCGGAAGCGCACCGACGAGTAGCCGAGGATGAGGCCGAAGAGGCCTGCAAGCAGCGTCAGGGCGGCGACCGCGGTGATCACGGGCTTAGGTCCTCACCAGTCCGGCGAACCCCATGAAGGCGAGCGACATCAGCCCCGCGGTGACGAGGGCGATGGACACGCCCTGGAAAGGCGCGGGGACGTCCGCTGCCACCAGGCGCTCGCGGATGGCGGCGAACAGGACCAGCACGAGGGAGAAGCCCACCGCAGCCCCGAACCCGTACAGCGCGGAGCCGAACAGGCTGTGCTTCTCCTGCACGTTCAGCAGCGCGACGCCGAGCACGATGCAGTTCGTGGTGATGAGCGGCAGATAGATCCCGAGCAGACGGTAGAGCAGCGGACTCACCTTGTGCACCACCATCTCCGTGAACTGCACGGCCACGGCGATGACGAGGATGAAGGCGATGGTGCGCAGGTAGTCGGCCCCGAGCGGAACCAGCACGAAGGTATCGACGGCGTAGCTCAGAACCGCGGAGAGCGTGATCACGAAGGTCGTCGCGAGGCCCATGCCGAGGGCCGTGTCCACCTTGCGCGACACCCCCATGAAGGGGCAGAGGCCGAGGAACTTGACGAGCACGAAGTTGTTGACCAACACCGTGCCCACGAGGAGGAGGAGGTACTCGCGCATCGTTCAGATACTCCACACGGGCGCAGGCCGGGGGAATACCACGAATGGGCTAGAGAGGCCGCCAAGAAACATAAATCAGGTCCCGGGAATGTAAGGGAATTTTCCGGGGGCACCGGCGCTACTTGACGCGCATCCCCGGCACGGCGCCCTCGTCGGGGGAGAGCAGGAAGATGTCCGCCCCGCCCGGTCCGGCGGCGAGCACCATGCCCTCGGAGACCCCGAAACGCATCTTGCGGGGCGCGAGGTTCGCCACCACCACCGTGAGCCGTCCGACCAGCGCCGCCGCGTCGTAGGCCGACCGGATCCCGGCGAACACCGTGCGGGTCTCCCCGCCCAGGTCGAGCGTCAGGCGGAGCAGCTTGTCCACCCCCTCCACGGTCTCCGCGGCGAGGACCCGCGCGACCCGGAGGTCGACCTTCGCGAATTCCTCGATCCCGATGACGGGGGCCGGGGACTCCCCCGGAGCGCCGCCGGCCGGAGCCGGGGCCGGGGCCGGACTCGCCGCAGTCGCGCGAGCGGGAGCCCCCCCGGGGGCCTGGGCCTGGGCCTGAGCGGGGGCCGGGGCTGGGCGAGGCACCGAAGCAACAGAAGAAGAACCCGGAGCAGCCTGCGGCTTCGAGGCCTCCACCAGCGCGTCGACCCGCTCGCGCTCGACCCTCGTCATCAGCGGGGTGAAGGGCCGCACCCGGTGCCCCAGCAAGGGGCGGTCGAGGTCAGCCCAGGCGAGCGGCGGGACGTCCAGGAACGACTCCACCTTCTCGGCCATGCGGGGCAGCACCGGCTTCAGGTAGGTCGCCAGCACCCGGAAGAGCTCGAGCCCGAGGCTGCAGATCGCCTGCAGGTCGGCCTCCCGGCCGGGCTCCTTCGCCACCTGCCAGGGCTTGCGCTCGTCGATCCAGGCGTTGGCCTGGTCCGCGAGCTGCATCACCTCGCGCATCGCCCGGCCGTACTCACGGGCCTCGAAGAGCTCCGCGATGGCCTCGCCCCGGTTGACAAAGCTGGAGAACAGGCCCGGGTCGGCGAGGCGGTCGGCCAGCCGGCCCTCGAAGCGCTTGCCGATGAACCCCGCGCAGCGCGAGGCGATGTTGACCACCTTGCCCACGAGGTCCGCGTTCACCCGCTGGACGAAGTCCTCCAGGCTGAGGTCGATGTCGTCGATGCCCGCCCCGAGCTTGGCCGCGAAGTAGTAGCGCAGGTACTCCGGGCCCAGGTGGTCGAGGTAGGTGCGGGCGCTGATGAAGGTGCCGCGCGACTTCGACATCTTCTGCCCGTTGACGGTGAGGAAGCCGTGGCAGTAGACGGCGCTCGGCGTGCGGAAGCCCCCGCCCGTGAGCTCGGCGGGCCAGAACAGGGTGTGGAAGTAGGCGATGTCCTTGCCGATGAAGTGGTAGACCTCGGCGGTGCTCCCCGGGGCCCAGAAGGCGTCGAAGTCGAGGTCGGGGCGCCGGTCGCAGAGGTTGCGGAAGCTCGCGAGATAGCCGATCGGGGCGTCGAGCCAGACGTAGAAGTACTTGTCGGGCCTGCCCGGCATCTCGAATCCGAAATAGGGTGCGTCGCGGGTGATGTCCCAGTCCTGCAGCCCGGCCTGGAACCACTCCTCGAGCTTGTGGACGATCTCGGGCTGCAGCGCCCCGCTCCCGGTCCACTCCCGCAGCATCGGCTCGAAGTCCGCGAGCCGCACGAAGTCGTGCTCGGTCGCCCGCTCGACCGGGGTCGCCCCGGACAGGGCCGAGACCGGATTCTTCAGGTCCGTGGGGCTGTAGGTCGCGCCGCACACCTCGCAGCTGTCGCCGTACTGGTCCTGCGCGCCGCAGCGCGGGCACTCGCCGCGGATGAACCGGTCCGGCAGGAACATCTCCTTCACCGGGTCGTAGGCCTGGCGGATGGTGCGGGTGACGATGTGCCCGCCGGCCCGCAGGCCCTCGTAGATCCGGCTCGCGAAGGCCCGGTTCTCCGGCGAGTGCGTCGTGTAGTAATGGTCGAACCCGATGGCGAAGTCGGCGAAATCCGCCCGGTGCTCCGCGCCCACCCGGGCGATCAGCGCCTCGGGAGTCACGCCCTCCTGCTGGGCCTTCAGCATGATCGGGGTGCCGTGCGCGTCGTCCGCGCAGACGTACAGACACTGGTGTCCGCGCATGCGCTGGAAGCGCACCCAGATGTCGGTCTGGATGTACTCGACCAGGTGGCCGATGTGGATGGGGCCGTTGGCGTACGGCAGGGCGCTGGTGACGAGGATGGTGCGTTCGGCGCTGGGCATGGGGCGGCTCCGGAGGCTCGCGACTACGTTACCACCGCGCTCCCCCGCCTGCACCGGGACGCCGCGGCCACGCCCGCCCCGGGGCCCGGGAAGACGGGGCGGCCACCGCCTGGTATAGAATGGCCGGCCAATCGCCACACGACGTGGTTCATCGGCAGCGGCGCGCGGCCCGGGAATGGGTGTCTCCGGGACGCGGGCGCGGCCGGCGCAGAGGCAATCTCGGACAGGCATTCTCGGGAGGCAAGGCCATGCCAGCAGTGACGCGCGAGCAGGTGGAGGGGGCCCTGCGGGAGGTCGTCGACCCCTTCCTCGAAACGGACCTGGTGTCCACCCGGAGCGTGAAGGACATCGAGGTCGCCGACGGCAAGGTGACCGTCCGGGTCGTGCTGGGCTACCCCGCGAAGAGCCACTTCAGCGCCCTCGCCGACCTGGTAAAGGCGCGCGTGGCCGCCCTCCCGGGCGTCTCCTCGGTCGCCGTGGAGGTGACCAGCAAGGTCGTCTCGCACGCCGTGCAGAAGGGCGTGCAGCCGATGAAGAACGTCAGGAACATCATCGCCGTGGCCTCTGGCAAGGGCGGGGTGGGCAAGTCCACGGTCGCCGTCAACCTCGCCCTCGCCCTCTCCCAGGAAGGGGCGCGGGTCGGGATCCTGGACGCGGACATCTACGGCCCCAGCCAGCCGCGCATGCTGGGCATGCACCAGAAGCCCGAGTCGAAGGACGGTCAGAGCCTCGAGCCGATCGTCAGCTACCAGATCCAGTCCATGTCGATCGGCTACCTGATCGACGAGGAGACGCCGATGATCTGGCGCGGCCCGATGGTCACGCAGGCCCTGGAGCAGCTCCTGAAGGACACCAATTGGCGAGATCTGGATTACCTGATCATCGACCTGCCGCCGGGCACCGGTGACATCCAGCTGACGCTCGCGCAGAAAATCCCCGTCTCGGGTGCGGTCATCGTCACCACACCCCAGGACATCGCCCTGCTCGACGCCCGCAAGGGCCTCAAGATGTTCGAGAAGGTGCACGTCCCCGTGCTCGGCGTGGTGGAGAACATGAGCGTCCACATCTGCAGCCACTGCGGCCACGAGGAGCCCATCTTCGGCCAGGGCGGCGGGCTGCGCATGGCCCAGCAGTACGGCGTGGACTTCCTCGGCGGCATTCCGCTCGACTCCCGCATCCGCGAGGACACGGACCTCGGAAGCCCGACCGTGGTCCGCGAGCCCGACGGGCGGGTCGCCCAGATCTACCGCGACATCGCGCGGCGCGCGGCGGCGAAGCTCTCGCTGAAGAGCAGGGACTACACGGTGAAGTTTCCGAGCATCGTCGTGAAGAACGACTGAGGGTCATCCCGAAGCCGCGAGACCCCCTGGCGCAACCGTTTCGGCGAAACAACGAGACATGTCCGTAAAGTCCGACAAGTGGATCCGGCGCATGGCAGCGGAGCACCGGATGATCGAGCCGTTCGAGCCGCACCAGGTGCGCGAGAACGCGACCGGCCGCGTCGTTTCCTACGGCACGTCGAGCTACGGCTACGACATCCGGTGCGCGAACGAATTCAAGATCTTCACCAACATCAATTCCGCCATCGTCGATCCGAAGAACTTCGACTCCAACAGCTTCGTTGACCTGGTCGCGGACGTCTGCATCATCCCGCCCAACTCCTTCGCCCTCGCGCGCACCGTCGAGTACTTCCGCATCCCGAGGAAAGTGCTCACGATCTGTCTCGGCAAGTCCACCTACGCGCGCTGCGGCATCATCGTCAACGTGACCCCGCTCGAGCCGGAGTGGGAAGGGCACGTGACGCTGGAGTTCTCCAACACCACTCCGCTGCCGGCGAAGATCTACGCCAACGAGGGCGTCGCCCAGGTCCTCTTCTTCGAGTCCGACGAGGAGTGCGAGACCTCCTACCGGGACCGGGCCGGCAAGTACCAGGGGCAGCGGGGGGTGACGCTCCCCAGGGCCTGACGCCCGGCCGCCCCCAGAGAGCATCGGCGAATCCCAGCAGAAGCGGATACCACCCCCGACAGCGAGAAGCCCATGAGCGAGCGGATCGACTTCGGCGTCAAGACCGGCGCGCCCGAGCGTATGAAGACCGGCCTCCTCGCCGTGGGGGTGTTCGAGAAGCGCAGGCTCTCGCCGGCGGCCGAGTCCCTGGACGGCGCCTCCCAGGGCTACCTGGCCGACGTCCTCCGCCGGGGCGACCTGGAGGGCAAGGTCGGGCAGACACTGCTGCTGCAGCGCGTCCCGGGGATCAGCGCGGAGCGCGTGCTGCTGGTGGGCTGCGGACGCGAGCGGGACCTGACACCCGCCCCGTTCGCAAGAGCCGCCGCGAGCGCGGCCAGGGCCATCGCCGCCACCGCTGCGAGCGACGCGCTGAGCCTGCTGCCCGGCCTCGCCGTGCGCGACCGGGACCTCGCCTGGAGGGTCCGGGAGACGGTCGTCGCGACCCGCGGCGCCACCTACCGGTTCGACCGGATGAAGAGCGAGAAGGAGGGACCGGCGCGGGCGCTGCGCCGGGTCACGCTGGGGCTCCCCGGGCGCCGGGACCTGCAGGCGGGGCAGCGGGGACTGCGCGAGGGGGTCGCCATCGCCGACGGTGTCGAGCGCGCCCGGGACCTCGCCAATCTGCCCGCCAACGTGTGCACCCCCGCCTTCCTGGCCGAGCAGGCACGGGCCCTCGCCGGGGAGCACCCCGCCTTGCACGTCGAAGTCCTGGACGAACGGGACATGGAGAAGCTCGGCATGGGGGCGCTCCTCGCGGTCGCCCGGGGCTCGCGTCAGCCCCCGCGCCTCATCGTGCTCGAGTACCGCGGCACCGAGAAGAAGGACCGCCCCGTCGTGCTGGTGGGCAAGGGGGTGACCTTCGACGCCGGAGGGATCTCCCTGAAGCCGGGCCAGGGCATGGACGAGATGAAGTTCGACATGAGCGGGGCCGCCGCCGTGCTCGGCGTGCTGCACGCCGTGGCGTCCCTCGCCCTGCCGCTGCGCGTCGTGGGGGTGGTGCCGGCCACCGAGAACCTGCCGGACGGCAACGCCATCAAGCCGGGCGACATCGTCACGAGCCTCTCGGGGCAGACCATCGAGGTGCTCAACACCGACGCCGAGGGCCGTCTCATCCTCTGCGACGCCCTCACGTACGTGGACCGCTACGACCCCGCCGTGGTGATCGACGTCGCGACCCTCACCGGCGCCTGCGTCGTGGCGCTCGGGCGGGTGCCGAGCGGGCTCTTCGCGAACCACCCGCCGCTCGCGCGCGACCTCCTGGCCGCGGGCGAGGTGAGCGGCGACCGGGTGTGGGAACTGCCCCTGTGGGAGGAGTACCGGGAGCTCCTCAAGAGCAACTTCGCCGACGTGGCGAACATCGGGGGTCCCGAGGCGGGCGCAATCACCGCGGCGACCTTCCTCGCCCGATTCACCCGCAAGTATCGCTGGGCACACCTGGACATCGCGGGCACGGCCTGGCTCACCGGCAAGGAGAAGGGCGCCACGGGCCGACCGGTGCCGCTCCTGACCCGGTACCTGCTGGACCGGGCCCCCCGGGGCTGAGGAAACGGGGCGCCGCGTGCCGAGGGTCGACTTCTACGTCGTCGCCGACTCCGCCCCCGGAGCCGCGACCCTGCTGGCCTGCCGCCTGGCCGAGAAGGCCTGGCTCGCGGGCCACCGGGTCTACCTGCACGCGGCCGGCGCGGCCGAGGCGGCGAGAGTGGACGACACCCTCTGGACCTTCCGCCAGGACAGCTTCGTCCCCCACGGGCGATATCCGGAGCAGGCGCGGGAGGGACTGACCGTGCTGGTGGGCTCGGGCGGCGACCCCGAAGGCTTCGGCGACCTCCTGATCAACCTGACCCGGGAGGTGCCGCCCTTCCACGCGCGCTTCGAGCGGGTGCTCGAGATCGTCGCCGCGGACCCGGAGGCCCGGGAGGCCGGCCGCGCGCGATATCGGTTCTACAGCCAGGAAGGGTATCCTCTGCAGAGCCACAACGTATGACGCCTTGCCGGCCGGCGGAGCACCCTGCGCCCCGGTGGCCGGGCGTCGCCGCGGGGTAGACCCCGCAAGGGGCATCCCCGCCGGAGCCCGCAGAGCACCGCACCCTGAGGCACGCAAATGGGAACGGACAATCGCGACAGCTCGACGCAACGGCCGCCGCCTCGGGAGCCCGTGGCGGCCCTGGACGGGGCCCTGGACGCCCTGCAGGGCATGCTCGAGCGCCAGCGCGTGGTCCCTCCGGACTCCGACCCCGAGGGGGCCGACCTCGCCGAGGACCTGCCGGTCCTCGATCAGGTGGTGATCCCGGGGGCGGGCGCCCGGGGCGCGAGACCGGCGCCGCCTCCCGCCCGGGAGCCCGCGCCCGAGCGCCCCTGGCCGACCCCTCCCCCTGCCCTTCCCGCCCACGATGACCTGCTGAAGCGGCTGACGAGCGAGGTCGAGGTCATCATCGAAGAAACCCTCTCCGAGGCACTCGCGCGGTTGCGCAAGGAGATCCGCGCGCGTGTGAAGCAGCACCTGGACATCGTGCTCCCGGAGGTGCTCGAGGAGCTGATGAGCCGGACCCGCCGCGGCCCCTGAACTGGAACCCCATGGACAAGACCTACGACCCCCACGCCATCGAGCAGCGCTGGTACGAAACCTGGGAGGCCCGCGGCCATTTCGCGCCCCGGGGCGAAGGCCCCGCCTACTGCATCCTGATCCCGCCGCCCAACGTGACGGGGACGCTGCACATGGGCCACGCGTTCCAGGACACCATCATGGACGCGCTCGTGCGCTACCACCGGATGCAGGGGCACGCGACCCTCTGGCAGGCGGGCACCGACCACGCGGGGATCGCCACCCAGATGGTGGTGGAGCGTCAGCTGAACGCCGCGGGGCGCACCCGCCACGACCTGGGCCGCGAAGCCTTCCTCGCGCGCGTGTGGGAGTGGCGTGCCCATTCGGGCGGAACGATCACCCGACAGCTGCGGCGCATGGGCGCCTCCCTCGACTGGGAGACCGAGCGCTTCACCATGGACGAGGGCCTCTCGCGGGCGGTGACGGAGGTCTTCGTCCGGCTCTACGAGGAGGGGCTGCTCTACCGCGGCAAGCGGCTCGTCAACTGGGACCCGGTGCTGCACACGGCCGTCTCCGACCTCGAGGTGGTGTCCGAGGAGGAGGAGGGCTCCATGTGGCACATGCGCTATCCGCTCGTGGACGGCTCGGGGCACCTCACGGTCGCCACCACCCGCCCCGAGACGATGCTGGGGGACGCGGCGGTGGCCGTTCACCCCGGCGACGAGCGCTACCGGCACCTGGTCGGCCAGCACGTCGAGCTGCCCCTGACCGGCCGCCACATCCCGATCATCGCCGACGAGTACGTGGACCCGGAGTTCGGTTCCGGGGTGGTGAAGATCACCCCCGCCCACGACTTCAACGACTACCAGGTGTGGCTGCGGCACCGGGACACCACCGCCCTGCGGGAGGTGCCCCAGAACGGCCTCATCAACATCTTCACGGTGGACGCCCGGGTGAAGGGCTCGCCCCTCGAAGACCGGGCCTGGGGGCACCGGGCACCCGACACCGCCGGGGTCGTACCCTCCGACGCCGAGGGCGTGGCCGGCCCGCCCACCGCGGAGCTGATGCCCCCGGCCTACCGAGGGCTCGACCGCTACGAGGCGCGGGCGCGGATCGTGGCCGACCTGGAGGCCCTGGGGCTGCTGGAGAAGATCGAGCCCCACCGGCTCATGGTGCCCCGGGGCGACCGCTCCCATGCGGTCATCGAGCCCTACCTGACCGACCAGTGGTTCGTGAAGGCGGGCCCGCTCGCCGAGGCCGCGGTGCGCGCGGTGGAGGAAGGCCGCATCCGCTTCGTGCCCGAGAACTGGTCCCGGACCTATTACGACTGGATGCGCCACATCCAGGACTGGTGCATCAGCCGCCAGATCTGGTGGGGGCACCGCATCCCGGCCTGGTACGACCACGAGGGCGAGGTCTACGTGGGCCGCAGCGAGGCAGAGGTGCGCGCGACCCACGGGCTCGGCGGGGGCGTGACGCTCACCCAGGACCCGGACGTCCTCGACACCTGGTTCTCCTCGGCGCTCTGGCCCTTCTCCACCCTCGGGTGGCCCGAGTCCACCGAGCGCTTGCGGACCTTCTACCCTACCAGCGTCCTCGTCACGGGCTTCGACATCATCTTCTTCTGGGTGGCCCGGATGATCATGATGGGCCTGAAGTTCATGGGCGACGTTCCGTTCCGCGACGTCTACATCCACGGCCTGGTGCGCGACGCCGAGGGCCAGAAGATGTCGAAGTCCAAGGGCAACGTCCTGGACCCGCTCGACCTCATCGACGGCATCGACCTCGAGACCCTGGTCGCCAAGCGCACCCGGGACCTGATGCAGCCGCAGATGGCGAAGGCCATCGAGAAGGCGACCCGCCAGCAGTTCCCCGACGGGATCCCCGCCTACGGCACCGACGCCCTGCGCTTCACCTTCGCCGCGCTCGCCACCCAGGGGCGCGACGTGCGCTTCGACCTCGGCCGGGTCGCCGGGTACCGCAACTTCTGCAACAAGCTGTGGAACGCGGCGCGCTACGTCCTGATGAACACGGAAGGCCAGGACTGTGGCCAGGACGGCGGCGCCCTCGCCCTGTCCACAGCGGACCGCTGGATCCTGTCCCGGCTGCAGAAGACCGTCCGGGCGGTGCGCGAGGGCTTCGACGGCTACCGCTTCGATCAGGCCGCCCAGGCCCTCTACGAATTCACCTGGAACGAGTACTGCGACTGGTACCTGGAGCTGTCCAAGCCCGTGCTCACCGCGAGCGCGAGCAGCGACGCCGAGCGTCGCGGGACCCGGGGCACGCTGGTGCGGGTGCTCGAGACCCTGCTGCGCCTGGCCCACCCGCTGATGCCCTTCCTGACCGAGGAGGTCTGGCAGCGGGTGGCCCCCCTGGCCGGCGCGGCGCGGGGCGAGACGGACCCCACCGTCATGCTCGCCCCCTATCCCGTCCACGACCCGGCACAGGTCGACGAGGACGCGGAAGCGGAGATGCGCTGGGTGATGGGCGTCATCCTCGGCGTGCGCCGGATCCGGGGCGAGATGAACATCGCGCCCTCGAAGCCGCTGCCCGTCCTGCTGCACCACGGTGGGGACCGGGACCGGACCTACCTGGAGCGCCACCGGCGCTTCGTGGAGAACCTCGCCCGGGTGGAGTCGGTGACCTGGCTCGAGCCGAAGGACGTCGCGCCCGAGTCCGCGACCGCCCTGGTCGGCGAGATGCAGGTGTTGATCCCCCTGGCCGGCCTCATCGACAAGGCGGCGGAGAGCGCCCGGCTCGGCAAGGAGATCGAGCGCCTGCGCCGGGAGTTGGAGCGCGCCGAGGCCAAGCTCGCCAACCCGAGCTTCGTGGACCGCGCGCCGGCCGAGGTGGTCCTGAAGGAGAAGGACCGGGTCACGGAACTGAGGGGATCCATCGAGAAGCTGGAGGGCCAGCTCGCCCGCATCCGCGCGCTCTAGGCGCCGCCCTGCGGGCGGGCGCGACCGCAGGGGGACGATTCATGCGCCGTCCCCCGCGGGGCGTCACTCCTTCAGCTTGATCGTGAGCTGACCGTCGGTGACGCTGATGTGCTCGATGCCCGCGGCGAAGGCGCTCCAGAAGCCCTGGTCGCCGCCGAACTCGCCCACCAGGTCCACGTGCTTCAGGCCGCCCAGCCACGCATTGGGGATGGGCACGCCCCAGAGGCTCACGCCCGTCAGTGCCACCACCGGCTTGTTGCCGGCGTAGCGCAGCTCCAGGCCGGCGTTGAGCTTGAGGGTCTTTCCCCCGAGGACGGGGAACTCCGGGTCCACCGGCACCAGCAGCTTGACGCTCGCCATGTCCTGGGAGAGGTCGATGGCGAGCCGCTGGGCCATGTCGGTGTTGCTGGCGAGCAGCGCGTTCAGCTCCCGGGTGCTGAAGCTGACCTCACGCTTGGCCCCCGCCTCGCTGTAGCGCTCCGGCTCCAGGCGCGCCGGGCCTCCCGCCGTGTCGGCCTTCGGGCCCGCGGGCTTCGGGGCCTTCTCCGCGTTCGTCGCCTTTTCGGCGGCGGGCCGGACCCGGGGGCCGTGCCCTGCGGGGTCCAGCCGGTCCAGCTTCTGGTTCAGCGCCACCTCTTCCCTGGCGCTGAGCTGCACCGGTTTGAACTCCCTCGGGAACACGTAGTGCGTCATGACCCAGACGGTGACCCCGGCGGTCAGGACGACGACGAGGAGGATGAGCAGGACAATCCTGCCCCAGCCCATCCCACCCTCCCGCTCCACGGGTGCCACGGGCGCCGCACGCGCCGGTTGCATCTCCATCGTCCTTTCCTCCGGGCTCACGCCCGGGGGGATGAGCACCCCCCGGGCGCCACGTCGGTTACGCCAGGTTCTTCGCGGCGAAGCCCCAGTTGACGAGCTTGTCCAGGACCGCCTGGACGTAGTCCGCCCGCTTGTTCTGGTAGTCCAGATAGTAGGCGTGCTCCCACACGTCGATGGTGAGGAGCGGCTTCATGCCCTTGGTGGTGGGGTTGTCGGCGTTGCCGGTCTTCACCACGACGAGCTTGCCGCCGTCCATCGCGAGCCAGGCCCAGCCGCTGCCGAACTGGCCGAGCGCGGCCTTCTTCAGCTCGTCCTTGCACGCGGCCACGCTGCCGAACGACGCCTCCATCAGCTTCGCCAACTCCGCGGGGGGCTCACCGCCGCCGCCGGGCTTCAGGCTCATCCAGTAGAAGTCGTGGTTCCAGACCTGGGCCGCGTTGTTGAAGATCGCGACCTTCTCGGCGTTGCCCGCGGTGGCGGCGACAACCTTGGCGAGCGGCTTGTCGGCGAGGTCGGTGCCCGCGACCAGCTTGTTCAGGTTGTCCACGTAGCCCTTGTGGTGCTTGCCGTAGTGGAAGCCGATGGTGTTGGACGAGATCACCGGGTCCAGCGCGTTGTCGGCATAGGGCAGCTTCATCAGGCTGAACGGACCCGCGGCAGGGGCCGTCTGGGCCCGCGCAACGCGCGACAGACCGCCGAGACCCGTGGCGACGGCGAGACCCGCTGCACCGAGCAGGAAGTGGCGGCGGCCGACGGAACGAGACGACTCATCACGGTCGATGGGGCTCATGGTGTGCTCCTTCTCTCCTTGGGGTACCGGCCGGACGCGTGCGGCACCCTCGTGCGCTCCGTGCCCGGGCCTTTTGTGAAACCGCAGAGCATACTCTGCCAATGCCGGGACGGTGGCAAGGCCCCGCGCCGGCTGCCGGAACCGGGCGAAACCCGGCCTGCGGGGGCGCGTTGCCGGAGGCCCCGCGGGTGATACTCTGCCCTGCGCCACCCCACGACGCCCCGGTCCCCGTATCGTGCTCAGCTACCGCCACGCCTTCCACGCCGGCAACCCTGCCGACGTCCTCAAGCACGCCGTCCTGGTCCGCCTGATCGAGTCGCTGGCGGGCAAGGAGACGCCCTTCTTCTACCTGGACACGCACGCCGGGGCGGGGCTCTACGACCTCGAGGACACCCGCGCGAGCAGGCTGCGGGAGTGGCGCGAAGGAGTCGGAAGACTGTGGGACGCGACCACCGTGCCCGCACCCCTCTCCGGCTACCTGCGCCTGGTGCGCGAGGCCCAGACGGACCCGGCCGCACCACGCCCGCGCCGCTACCCCGGCTCGCCCTGGCTCGTCCGCCGGCTGCTGCGCCCGGGCGACCGGATGGTGCTCTGCGAGCTGCACCCCGCCGACCACCCGGCGCTCCGGGAGCGCTTCTCGGGCGATCGGCAGGTCGCCGTCCACCACCGGGACGGCTACGAGGCCTTGAAGGCCTTGCTGCCCCCGGCCGAGCGCCGCGGGCTGGTCCTGCTCGACCCGGCCTACGAGCTCCCCGGCGAGTGGGAACGGGCCGCCGAGGGGCTCGCGAACGCCTGGCGGCGCTGGCCGACGGGCGGGCTCGCGCTCTGGTATCCCCTGCTCGCCCACGGCCCCGAGGTCCGCCTGTACCGGAACGTCGAGGAGGCGGGCCTGCGCAAGGTCCTGCGGGTCGAGCTGCGGGTCCGGCCCGCCGATAGCCCCGCGGGGATGAACGGCGCGGGGCTCCTGCTGGTCAACCCGCCCTGGCGGCTCGACGGGGAGCTCGCCGGTTGGCTGCCGTGGCTCCGCCGGCAGCTCGCACCCCAGGGCCAGGGCGGCGAGTCGGTGGATTGGCTCGTGCCGGAGTGAAGACCGGGCAGGCTCCCGGCGCGGCCGATCAGCGCGCGGCGGCGCGCGCCCAGGACTCGGGCGAGCGGTCCTCGCAGAGCGCGACGGCGAAGCGGAAGGCCGCCTCCAGGTTCGCGCGGGCGGCCTCTCCGATGGGCTCGCCCAGCTCGAATTCGTAGCCCCGGACGGTGAGCAGGTACGTGGGCGGCGCAGGCAAACCCTTCACCTGCTCCCAGACCTGCAGGACCGCCGCCGGCGAGAGGGCGTGGCTCGAGTAGGTGCGGTCCTCCTCCGGCAGCACGCGGGCAAAGGAGAACGGGCCCGGACCCGCCACGCTCGCGTCGATGAAGAGCGCGAGGCCCCGGCCTTCCAGGTCGAGGGCGTGCTCGATCTGAAGCTGGAAATCGGTCTGGGTCTCGATCGTCTCCCAGCCGGGCCGGCGCGCGCGCTCGGCCTCGAGGAGCTCCAGGAGCTCCGGCCCGAGCGCATCGTCTCCCCGGCTGGGGTTGCCGTACCCGAAGATGAGCAGCGCCTCGCTCACACCGCCTCCAGCCGGGCCCGGGCCCGGGCGACCGCGGCCCGCACCTGGGCTGGCGCGGTGCCGCCCACGTGGTCGCGCGCGGCCACCGAGCCCTCCAGCGTCAGCACCTGGAACACGTCGGGCTCGATCGCGGGCGAGAACCCCCGCAGCTCCTCCAGGGTCAGCTCCGCCAGGTCCCGCCCCGTCTCGATGCCGTGGCGCACCGCCTTGCCCACCACCTCGTGGGCGTCCCGGAAGGGCACGCCCCGGCGCACCAGGTAGTCGGCGAGGTCGGTGGCGGTCGCGTAGCCCCGCCGGGCGGCCTCGCGCATCCGGTCGCGCTTGACCCGCATCCCGGGAACCATGTCGGCGAACACCCGAAGCGAGGCCTGCACGGTGTCCACCGAGTCGAAGATCGCCTCCTTGTCCTCCTGGTTGTCCTTGTTGTAGGCGAGGGGCTGGGCCTTCATCAGCGTCAGCAGCGCCATCAGGTGCCCGAACACCCGGCCGGTCTTGCCCCGCACCAGCTCCGGCACGTCCGGGTTCTTCTTCTGGGGCATGATCGAGGAACCGGTGCAGAAGGCGTCGCCGAGGTCCACGAAGTCGAACTGCGCCGAGGACCAGAGCACCAGCTCCTCGGCCATCCGCGACAGGTGCATCATCAGGATCGAGGCGGCGGCGGCGAGCTCCACCACGAAGTCGCGGTCACTCACCGCGTCGAGGGAGTTGGCGCAGACCCCGTCGAAGCCGAGCAGTTGCGCGGTGTACGGCCGGTCCACGGGGAAGGTCGTCCCGGCGAGGGCGGCCGCCCCGAGCGGGGAGCGGTTGAGTCGGCGCCGGGCGTCGGCGAGACGCTCCTCGTCGCGCGCCAGCATCTCATACCAGGCCATCAGGTGGTGCCCGAAGGTCACGGGCTGGGCCGTCTGCAGGTGCGTGAAGCCCGGCATCAGGGTGTCCGCCTCGCGCTCGGCAAGGTCCACGAGGGCCGTCTGCAAGCGGCGCAGCTCGGACACAGTGACGTCCACGGCGTCCCGCAGGTACAGCCGCAGGTCGGTGGCGACCTGGTCGTTGCGCGAGCGCGCCGTGTGCAGCTTCTTGCCGGTCGCACCGATGCGCGCGGTGAGGGCCGACTCCACGTGCATGTGGACGTCTTCGAGGGCCGTGGACCAGGCGAGGCGCCCGGCCTCGATGTCCGCGCGCACGGCCTCGAGCCCCGCGACGATCGACTGGCACTCGGCTTCCGTCAGCACGCCCACCCGCGCGAGCATGCGCGCGTGGGCGATGGACCCGGCGATGTCCTGCCGGTACATTCGCCGATCGAAGTCCACTGAAGCGGTGAAGGCCTCGACGAAGGCGTCGGTCGGGGCGGTGAAACGCCCGCCCCAGGGCTTTTTGTCCTGACCCTCGGCCGGCATGGCGGGGCTCCTGGCGCAGTCTGCGCGGGGCCCAGAGTATACCTCGCGACCCGGGCCAGCCCATGGGACCCAGCGCACCCCGCAGCCAGCACACCCCCTTCCTCCCCGATTTCTGCGACATCCGGGCCGTCTTCGCCGTCGTCCTGACCGGCGAGCTGCTGGCGCTCGTGCTGGCGCTGATGAGCGTCCCGGCACTCGAGTTCTGGCCGGTGCTGGGGAGCACGTCGCTCTTCGTGCAGTGGGTCGGCCTGAGCGCCGCCGCGCTGCTCTGCGCCGGGGGCCGGCTCCTCGCGCGGCTCCGGCCGGCGGCCGCGTCCTTCGCGGTCCTCGGGCTCGTGGTGGGGCTCACCGCGGCGCTCAGCCTGGTCTCGGTCTGGCTGCTCGACGAGGGGCGGCAGGCACCCCGTCTGGGTGGCGAGGCCTGGGCCTTCCTCGCCCGCAACGTCGCCGTCGGCGGGCTGGTGGGCGCCGTGACCCTGCGTTATCTCTACGTCCAGCACCAGTGGCGTCTGAACCTGGCGCGGGAGGCGAGTGCCCGCGTGCAGGCCCTGCAGTCCCGGATCCGGCCGCACTTCCTGTTCAACAGCATGAACACCATCGCGAGCCTGACCCGCACCGACCCCGCCCTGGCCGAGCGGGTGGTCGAGGACCTGGCCGAGCTGTTCCGCGTGAGCCTCGGCGACACCCGGACGCCGGCGACCCTGGAACGGGAGTTGGAGGTGTCGCGGCGCTACCTGGAGATCGAGGCGCTGCGCCTCGGGGATCGACTCCAGACCCGCTGGGAGGTGGCCGGCCTGCCGGGCGGCGCCCTCCTGCCTCCCCTCACGGTGCAGCCCCTTCTCGAGAACGCCGTGTCCCACGGCATCGAGCCCTCCCCTGCAGGGGGCCTGGTGCGCATCACGGGGCGGGTCGTGGACGGCGTGGTGGAAGTCCGGGTGGAGAACCCCCTGCCGCCCCCCGGCGCCCAGGAGCGCGGGGGCAACCGCATCGCCCAGGACAACGTCCGCCAACGGCTGGAGGCCTTCTTCGGCCGGGCAGCGGGGCTCGAGGCGGGCCCCGCGGGCGGACGCTACGTCGCCACACTGCGCTTCCCCCGGCGGGAGCGGGCGCCGTGAAGGTCCTCATCGTCGACGACGAGCCGCTCGCCCGGGCCCGCCTTGCAGCGCTGGTGGCCGAGATCGCAGGCGCGACGGTGGTGGGCGAGGCGGCCGACGGGCTGCAGGCGCTCGAGCTGGCCCAGGCGAGCGGGCCGGAGGTCGTGCTGCTCGACGTGCGGATGCCCGGGATGGACGGGGTCGAGACCGCCCGGCACCTGGCGCGCCTGCCCTGCCCTCCCGCGGTGGTCTTCACCACGGCCTACGAGGTGCACGCGCTCTCCGCCTTCGAGGTCCGGGCGGTCGACTACCTGCTGAAGCCCATCCGGCGCGAGCGGCTGGCCGAGGCGCTGCTGCGCGCGCGCCTGCTCGCCCCCCAGCGGGCCGAGGCGCTCACCGCGGGGCCCGGGGAAGCCCGAACCCACGTGAGCGCCACGCACCAGGGCCGCCTTCGCCTGGTCCCCGTCACCGAGGTGCGCTACCTGGTGGCCGATCAGAAGTACGTCACGGCAGGCTTTCCGGGCGGCGAGCTGCTGCTCGAGGAATCGCTGCGCCAGCTCGAGACCGAGCTCGGGGCGAGATTCCTGCGGGTGCACCGCAACGCGCTCGTCGCGCCCGCCCACGCCGAGGCCCTCGAGCGGGGCGACGACGGCCTCTTCCACGTTCGGCTCCGGGGCGTGGGGCTCGCCCCGGCCGTCAGCCGGCGCCTGCTGGCCGGGGTGCGCGAGCGGCTACGGGGACGGTGAGCAACGATCCTCGTCCCCGGGCGACGAGCGGCTCACGAGCGCGCCTCCGGCCTTCCTCAGCGGCCCGCGAGGTCGCCCCAGCAGGCCTGGAGGGCGGCGAGTGCCGCCACCACCGCGGTCTCCGTGCGCAGGATGCGCGGCCCCAGGCGCAGCGGGGTGAAGCCCCAGTGGGCCGCCAGCGCGAGCTCCGCGGGTGCGAGCCCCCCCTCGGGCCCGATGAGCAGCGTCACGGTACCCTGGGGGCGCGGCAGGTCGCTCAGGGCCGCCTCGGCCACCGGCGAGAGCACCAGGCGCGCCCCCGAGCCCGCCGCGCCGAGCCAGTCGGCGACTCCGGCCACCTCCCCCAGGCGGGGCAGGCGGTTGCGGCCGCACTGCTCGCAGGCGCTGGCCATCACCCGGTGCCAGTGGGCTCGCCTCGACAGGGCCCTCTCCGCGTCGAGCTGCACCACGCAGCGCTCGGTGACGAGCGGCACGACCTCTGCGACGCCGAGCTCCACCGCCTTCTGGAGCCCGAAGTCCATCCGCTCGCCCCGGGAGATGCCGAGCCCGAGGGTCACGGCGAGCGGGGATTCGCTCTCGCGCGCGCGGTGCTCGCCCACCTCCACCACGAAATGCCCGCGGCTGCCCTCGCCCACCCGGGCCTCCCACTCCCCGCCGCGGCCGTTGAACAGCGTGACGGGGTCCCCGCTGCGCAGGCGCAGGACCCGGCCCACGTAGTTCGCCGCCTCGGGCGGCAGCCCGATCACGCGCCCGGGCGAGAGGTCCCCGTCGAGGAAGAGGCGGCTGACTCGCAATTCAGGTGTCTCCGATCCGGTCGCTCCGATCCGGTCGCTCCGGCCAACCGCGCGCCCGGGCAAACGAGCCGGCCGACCACGCGTCCGCCCGCCGCGTCAGTCCGCCGTGGCGCGCTCGATACCCTCGCGGGCCACCTCCGCGAGCCGGTGGATCTGCTCGGGCGTGATGACGTAGGGCGGCATGAAATAGACGACGTCGCCGAGGGGCCGCAGCAGGACCCCTCGGCCGAGGGCGTGGCGGTAGACCCGCAGCCCGCGGCGCTCCTGCCACGCGTACGACTCCCGGGTCCTGCGGTCCCGCACCAGCTCCACGGCGAGGATCATCCCGTGCTGGCGCACCTCGCCCACGTGGGGGTGCTCCGCGAGGGGCGCGGCCGCCCGGGCCATCTCCCGGGAGAGCTCCTGGTTGCGCGCGCACACGTCGTCCTGCTCGAAGATGTCCAGGCTCGCCAGGGCCGCGCGGCAGCCGAGCGCGTTGCCGGTGTAGCTGTGTGAGTGCAGAAACGCCCGCAGCGTCGCGTAATCGTCGTAGAACGCCTGGTAGACGCGCTCGGTCGTGAGCGTGGCGGCGAGCGGCAGGTACCCGGCGGTGAGTCCCTTCGAGAGGCACAGGAAATCCGGCGAGATGCCCGCCTGCTCGCACGCGAACAGCGTGCCGGTGCGCCCGAACCCGACCGCCACCTCGTCGGCGATCAGGTGCACACGGTAGCGGTCACACAGCTCGCGCAGCAGGCGCAGGTAGATCGGGTCGTACATGCGCATGAAGCCCGCGCACTGTACGAGCGGCTCCACGATGACCGCGCACACCTCGCCGGCGTGCCGCTCCAGCGTCTCGCGCATCGGCTCCAGCATCCGGCGCGAGTGCTCCGCGCAGGACTCTCCCGCCGCACGGTGCCAGCAGTCCGGGGAAGGCACCGTCAGAACCCCCATCAGCAGGGGCTCGTAGGTCGTCTTGTAGAGCGACACGTCCCCCGCGGCGAGGGCACCCAGGGTCTCGCCGTGGTAGCTGTTCGTGAGATTGACGAAGCGGGTGCGGCCCGGCTCGCCGGCGTTGCGCCAGTAGTGAAAGCTCATCTTGAGCGCGATCTCGACCGCGGTCGAACCGTTGTCCGAGAAGAAACAGCGGTCGAGTCCGGGCGGGGTCAGCGCCACCAGTCGCTCGGCCAGCTCCAGTGCGGGCGCGTGCGTGAAGCCCGCGAGGATGACGTGCTCGAGCTCGTCCAGCTGCGCCTTGAGGGCCGCGTTGATGCGCGGGTTGGCGTGCCCGAACAGGTTGACCCACCAGGAGCTGATCGCGTCGAGGTAGCGGTTCCCGTCGAAGTCCTCGAGCCACACGCCCTCGCCCCGCCGGATGGGGATGGGCGGCGACGCCTCGTGGTCCTTCATCTGGGTGCAGGGGTGCCAGAGGACCGCGAGGTCGCGGGCCACCAGGTCTGCGTTGCGGGTCGGGCGCGCGGTCACGGGAGGGAGACGACCCGCCGGGTCCACGGGCTCGCGGGCGACGCTCAGCTTCTTGCCAGCAGGGCCGCGAAGAGCCGGTCCTCGAGCTCGAAGCGCACGGCCAGCGTCTCGCCGACCCGCGAGAGGTCCTCCGACAGTCCGCCGGCGAGCTTTTCGGGCGTCAGGACTTCGTAGCGGTCGTTGAATTCGACCACCTCCTCGGTGATCGCCGAGAGCCGCGGGAACACCTCCTCGGCGACTGCGCGCACGCCCGCGCGCCGCTCACCGCCGTCGGCGATGCGGGTGCAGAGCTCGAAGTGGACGACGGCCACGTAGTCGACCAGCAACTGGCAGAACTTGCGCAGGAGGCTGCGCACCGGCTTGTCCGGGTGGTAGGGCTCGAGGCCCGCGACCTCGCAGAAGGCGACCAGGAGGTCCTGACGCTCCGCGAGGAGCTTCTGCACCAGATCCCGGGTGTGTCCCCGGCGCTCGACGAACTCGATGGGGCCACGCGACTGCGACTGCGCCCCTGGCTGTGTCTGCGTCTGCATCGGTCTCGACCCGCTCCGGCGAGATCGCTCGCCGGGCGATAGGTAAACACTTTCCACGCGTCCCTGGCAAGCGGGACCGGCGCAACGGCCGGTCTTCCCGGTCAGGGCGAGACCGTGGCCGGCAGGAACCGCAGCTCGGTGTTCAGCCGACCTTCGAACCAGGCCTCCACGTCCACGCGGCAGTCCGCGTCCCGGACCGTGAATCCCGGCTGCGGCTCGGGCTTCGAGCCGGCGAAGCGCAGCTGGTCGCAGGGATAACGCACGGTCATCGTGACCCGCATGGGGTAGTAGCCGTCGAGGAACCGGCGCATGTAAGGCCCGTTGTGCAGGGTGTAGGCGCCGTCCTCTTCAGCGCTGAATGCCCGACTCTCGGCGTTCACGCAGAGCTCGGCGCCCCGCTGCACCCCCTGCAGTTGCAGGGAAGGGCCCTCGACCCACGCGCGCTCGATCCCGCTGGAGCTCGCCACGCTCACGCCGCGGATGCGCCCGGGGGCATACACCACCTCCGCGCGCGGCACGGCGTCCAGGTTCTCGTGGCACTGCGCGAGACGCACCCACCCCTCGCGCAGGCTCTCGGGGCCGATGACGATGTCGTTGTGGTGATGGTGCACCGCCTTCGCGGGCGGCTCGGCGAGGAAGGAGAGCTTCCCCTCGTTGACCCCGACGGTGCTCGCCTCGAGCTCGTCGTCGAAGCCCGCGGACTCCGAGCCCACCGCAGCGGGCACGGCGAGCGCCGCGAGGAGGAACCCCACGCCGGCCGCGCCCAGCCACCCTTGTCCTTGATCGCCCCGTCCCATTACAGTCCTCTCCCCGCTCACCGCACCACGAGCACAGACCCCGACCGGGGCCCGGACCCGCGCCTTGACCACGTCGACGAACACCCGCCCCGACGCCCCGCTGGTCGACTGGACCGAGGTCCGCACCGTCCTGCTCGACATGGACGGCACCCTGCTCGACCTGCACTTCGACAACACATTCTGGCTCGAGCACGTCCCTTTGCGCTACGCGCAGCGCCACGGGGTCGACCTCGAGGAGGCGCGGGTGCACCTCCTCGGCCGCTACCGCGAGGTCGAGGGGACGATGCAGTGGTACTGCGTGGACTACTGGACGGACGAGCTCGGGCTCGACATCGTGGACCTGAAGCGCGAACTGGAGCACCTCATCGGCGTACAGCCCCACGCCGTGGAGTTCCTGGAGCGCGTGCGCGAGAGCGGCCGGCGGCTCGTGCTGGTCACCAATGCGCACGCCCGGAGCCTCGCGCTGAAGCTCGAGCGGACCGACATCGGGCCGCACTTCGACGTGATCGTGTGCGCCCACGACCTCGGCCTGCCCAAGGAGAGCACGGCCTTCTGGGACCTGCTGATCGAGCGGGAGCCTTTCGACCCGGCCACGACGCTGCTTGTGGACGACAGCCTCTCGGTGCTCCGGGCGGCCCGGGCCTGGGGCCTGCGGCGCCTGCTGGCCGTCCACCGCCCCGACAGCCGCGCCCCGCGGCGCGAGGTAGGCGAGTTCCCGGCCATCGAGAGCTTCCGGGACATCATGCCGCCCCGCTAGCGGCGCCCCCCTCGGCCCCAAGGCGCACCAGCACCAGGTCCCGGACGCCGTGGCCCAACCGCCGCCCGCGCCGCTCGAAGCGGGTCACCGGCCGCTCTCCCGGCCCTTCGGCGAAGCACCCGGCGCCGGCAGGGTTCACGAGGAGCGGCTCGGCGTCCGTCACCTGGAGCATCCCGAGGGCGTAGTCCTCCCAGTCGGTCGCCAGGTGCAGCGTCCCCCCCGGACGCAGGGCACGCGCCCACAGCGCCACGAGCGCCGGTTGCACCAGGCGGCGCTTCTGGTGGCGCTTCTTCGGCCAGGGGTCCGGGAACCAGACGTACACGGCGTCGAGCGAGGACTCGGGGATCCTCTCCTCGAACGCCGCGACCGCGTCGCCCCGCAGCACCCGCACGTTCTCGAGGCCTCGGGCGGCCAGGCCGGCGAGCAGGCGCCCGACCCCCGGGGGGTACACGTCGATGCCGAGGAACCCGCGCTCCGGGTGTGCGGCTGCGAGTTGGAGCAGGGCCTCACCGTTGCCGAACCCCACCTCCACCGCCAGCGGGAGACTGCGGCCGAAGAGCGACGCGGCGTCCAGCCGGCCGCCGTCCTCGACGCCGAAGCGCGGCCAGAGCTCGTCGATGGCCCGACGCTGGGCATCGGTCATCCTGCCCGCCCGCACCACGTAGCTGCGGACGCTCCTGAGATGCGCATCCGGTCGAGGGACCGGGTCCTCGGCTTCGGTTACCATGGTGGTGTGTGGTGTCGGAGTAGAGGGTTGTGGGGACGTCGCCCCCCGGAGCAGGGAGGCGGCGTGGGCTCTTGCCCTATAATCCCACGGACAATGGTGCGCTAGGGCCCGCGGAAGCGTCCCCGTGAGCAGAATACCCCCGATGGTCGTCGTCGTGGACGACAGCGCCGCGGCCATCTCCCAGTACGAGGCGAGCGTGCGCAGCCTGGAGGTGGACATCCAGGCGTTCCGCTGTGCGGACGATGCCTACGCGTACCTGCGCGAGAACTCGGCCGACCTGTTGTTCCTCGACATCGTGATGCCGGAGAAGGACGGCTTCACCCTGCTCAGGGAGCTGCGGGCGCTTCCCGGGCAGCCTGAGCTTCCCGTCGTCGTCGTCACGTCCAAGGACTACGCTCAGGATCGAGCGCTCGCGCGCGAGCTCGGGGCACGGGAGTTCCTGCTGAAACCTCTGCGCTCCCGGGAGATCCGTTCCCTCATCGAGCGATACACCGGCGCGCAGTTGCGCCCCATGTCCGAAGACGGCGACCCATGAGCCCCTGCTATCTGCGCTTCTGGGGAGTCCGCGGCTCCTATCCCGCGCCCTTCGCGACGCACATGCGCACCGGGGGCAACACCTCCTGCGTGGAGATCCGCTGCGCGGACCACGTCCTTATCGTCGACGCGGGCACCGGCATCATCCCCCTCGGCGCACGCCTCCTCGAGCAGGACGCCGTGCGCGAGGTGGCCATCCTGGTGACGCACTACCACTGGGACCACATCTCGGGGCTGCCCTTCTTCGAGCCTGCGTTCACCCCCTCGTGGACCCTGCGCTTCTTCGGTCCGGGCAATACCGAGATGGAGGTCGCCGAGGCCCTGTCCGAGCAGATGCGCGCCCCCTATTTCCCCGTCGAGACCGAGACCTGGCTCGCCGACGTGCACTACCTGCACGCGAAGAACGGGACGATCGAGCACGGCCCGATCCGGGTGACCCCGTTCAACGTCCACCACCCCGGGACCACCTTCGGCTACCGGATCGAGGTCGCCGGGCGCACGCTGGTCTACGTCTCCGACAACGAGCTGCTGTTCCTCGACGAGCCCATCGACCGGCGCCTGCAGGAGAGCGATCTCGACACCGGCGAGCACGAACTGCTGCTCGCAATGAAGAAAGAGGCGAAGCGGGCGTCGCTGCAGCCCTTCCTCGACGCGGACATCCTGATCCACGACTCGCAGTACACGCGCGAGGACTACGCGCGCAAGCGCGGCTGGGGACACTCCTGTTACGTCGACACGGTGAGCTGCGCCATCGACGCGCGCGTGGGCCAGCTCTATCTCTACCACCTGGACCCGAGCTACCCCGACGCGCAGGTCGACGCGCTGCACCGCGAGGCGCAGGAGATCATCCGCCGGCGGGGCTCCCCCCTGCGCTGCGAGGTCGCTCGCGAAGGGCTGCTGATCCCGCTCTAGAAGAAGGTCCCCTCGATGGGGCTCGACGCGCTGGCGAAGCGCTTCTTCGGCATGCGACCCGCGAGGAACGCCTCGCGTCCCGCCTCGATGGCCTTGCACATGGCGGAGGCCATCAGGACCGGGTTCTTCGCCGCCGCGATGGCGGTGTTCATCAGGACGCCGTCGCAGCCCAGCTCCATCGCGATGGCCGCGTCCGAGGCCGTGCCGACGCCGGCGTCCACCAGCACGGGGACCTTCGCGTTCTCGACGATGGTCAGGATGTTGTAGGGGTTGCGGATCCCGAGCCCGGAGCCGATGGGTGCGGCGAGCGGCATCACGGCGACGCAGCCGAGCTCCTCGAAGCGCCGGGCCAGGATCGGGTCGTCGTTCGTGTAGACCATCACCTGGAACCCCTCGCGGACGAGGACCTCCGCCGCCGCCAGGGTCTGCACCACGTCCGGGAATAGCGTCTTCGGGTCGCCCAGCACCTCGAGCTTGACCAGGCTGTGCCCGTCGAGCATCTCGCGCGCGAGCCGGCAGGTACGCACCGCCGTCTCCGCGTCGTAGCAGCCTGCGGTGTTGGGCAGGATCGTGTAGCGGTCCGGGGGCAGCACGTCGAGCAGGTTCGGCTCACCGGCGATCTGGCCGATGTTCGTGCGCCGCACCGCCACCGTCACGATCTCCGCGCCGCTCGCCTCCACGGCGAGGCGGGTCTCCTCCAGGTCCCGGTACTTTCCCGTGCCGACCAGCAGGCGCGAGCGGTAGGTACGGCCCGCGACGACGAGGGGGTCCGCGGAGGGGTCGAGGGGGGAAGCAGCAGGTGTCGGGCTCATGGTCGGTCCGTCGCAGGCAGGGAGTGGGAAATGGGCTCGGAGGAAATCTTCGTCAGGGCTCAGCCGCCGCCGATGGCGTGAACGATCTCCACGCGGTCGCCGGCGAGCAACACTCGCCGCTGGTGTTCGCCGCGGGGAACGATCTCCGCGTTCACCTCGACGGCGACCCGGCGCCCCCCGAGGTCCAGCGTGTCCAGGAGCTCCGCGAGCGTGGCGCCCTCCCGGAGCGTGATCGGCGTGCCGTTCAGCATCAACTCCATGGCAGCAGGCTACGGAGCGCCCCCCCGGCGGTCAACCTCGAGAGGGGCTCGCGCTCGATCACTCGATGCGCAACACGAGCTCGTAGCTCGTGGGAGCTCGCACGCTCGACTTCTGGACGAAGAAGTCGGTCTCCCCCTCGCGCCAGCGTCCGGGGCGCGCAGAGAGGATCGCCTTGCCGACCGCCTCTGGCAGGTCCTGCCCGGTCGCCGCACGGGCGAGCGTCTTCGCGTGCTCGAGGAACAGCCGGTGTGCCCGCTGGACCTCGCTCCCCGAGACCACCTGCAGCTCCAGCACCAGCGCGGAGACCGCCTCGGCGGTCCCCTCGGCCGTGTAGCGCACCCGGTGCCGCACCGGGTCGCCGGCCGGTAGGTCGCGCCTGAGGCTCCAGCAATAGAACTGCTCCTCGCGGAACGGACGGTAGTCATTCGCGGCGGGGAGACCCGCCTCCGCCAGATACGAGCAGGCCGCCTCGGGCGCCAGGGCGAGCCCTGCGCCCCGCGCGGGGGTCGTCACCGCGACCAGGCAGAGACCGGTCACCAGCAGTCGTCGAAGCACGGCGCACCTCCAGGTTCCGGGGCCGAACCCCTCGGCAGTGGATCCAGTGTACCGGGGGAGCGGGCCGGGAGACCACCGCCCGGGGCACGGTTCCCCGGCTCCGGGGACCAGGGACCAGGGACCAGGGACCAGGGACCAGGGACCAGGGACCAGGGACCAGGGACCAGGACGTTCTGGCATCCCGGCGAACGGTTGGCTAGACTATTGGCTCGCCCGAAGCGGGTGTGGTTCAATGGTAGAACCTCAGCTTCCCAAGCTGATGACGTGGGTTCGATTCCCATCACCCGCTCCACTGTATCAATCTGCGGACTTCCGCAGAAGTCCAAGAGAGTCTGCAAGTCGTTGCCGCACAAAGACTTTTCCTCTCTTTGATGTTCTGCCGTAGTCCACTGCGATCCGCCTACAGCCGGGACTTTTAAGTCCACAAACAAGTCCATTTTTGCGGGCGCGGCTGATTCCGGATTGTTGATGGAGGGGCGAGGTCGACGTGACCAGCATCTGGTTCCTGACTCATGTTCAGGAGCAAGAGCATGGCACTCTCAGACCTGGCCGTTCGACAGGCCAAGGCAACAGGCAAGGCATACACCCTCCCTGACTTGGATGGCCTCTCCCTGGCCGTCACCGCTGCAGGGGGCAGGACTTGGCACTTCCGCTACTACTGGGCGGGCAAGCAGAAGCGGATGTCGCTCGGCACCTACCCGGAGGTGACGCTTCGCGAGGCCCGCAGCCTACGCGACGAAGCGCGCGCCCTGCTGGCCAAAGGCACCAATCCTCGCGTTCACCGCAAGCAGAAGCGCACTGCTGTCCGGCTCGCCGACGAAAACACCTTCGAGGCGGTGTATCGCAAGTGGCTCAAGCATCGCGGGCTCAGCCTCAAGGAAGGCCGGCAGACGACCCTCTCGATACTTCCGCGCATCTTCGACAAGGATGTGCTGCCCACCTTGGGCAAACGGTCGATCTATGAGATCAAGCGTCCCGACCTCTTGGAGGTGATCGCCAAGATCGAGAAGCGCAGGGCGCTCTCCGTCGCCGAGAAAGTCAGGACGTGGTTCAACCAACTGTTCCGTTACGCGCTGGTGATCGTGCCGGGCCTGGAGCAGAACCCGGCCTCCGATCTCGATGTGGTGGCGCTGCCGCTGCCACCTGTCAACCACAACCCGTTCCTGCGCATGGCCGAGCTGCCGAAGCTGTTGCAGCGGCTGCGCAGCTATCGCGGCAGGCGGCAGACCCAGCTCGGGCTGCGGCTGTTGCTGCTGACCGGCGTGCGAACCGGCGAGCTGCGACAGGCGACGCCGGATCAATTCGATCTGGACCGTGGGCTGTGGATCATCCCGCCCGACGTCGTGAAGCAACTCCAGTTGGATATGCGCAAGAAGCGGCAGCAGCCAAAGGACATCCCGCCCTACATCGTGCCGCTGTCGATTCAGGCCATGGAGATCGTCCGGCACCTGCTGGATGAGTTCAAGCCGGCCCAGCGCCACCTGT